>CANFZJ010000005.1 GCA_947451445.1 Comamonadaceae bacterium | reverse complement strand
GGTCGAGCCCACGGCGTACATGCTGTTGATGGCGCGGTCCAGCACGCCAAAGATGCTGGGGCGGTCGCTGGCCAGGTTGGCGTTGGTGTCCAGTGTGTCGCCATTGGCGGGGGTGCCACGTACCACCATCGAGATGCCGCCCATGGCGATGGACTGGCCGGGGGTGTAGGTCAGGCTGCTGCTGACCACGCTGGTGGTGTTGTTGGTCAGGGTGTAGGTGGTGGCCCCGGTAGCGGGCGGTACGGGCACGCTGAAGGTGACGGTGTAGTCCGTGCCTTGGGTGGCGGCCAGCGATGCGTCGTTGACCACGCCCACATCGGTAAAGGCCTTGCCGGTGTTGGCCGCACCCAGGCTGACCTTGAACACGCCGTTGCCCTCGGGCACGTCCATCCAGGCGGCGCGGCCGTCCAGCGTGAAGGGAATGGCGACGGTGCTGGACGCCGTTTGGCCGGGCAGCCCGGCGTAGGCGTAGTCGGGGTCGGGCGCGGTGCCGTCGGCGCTGGTGACAAACGGCGACGCCAGGCTGCCCAGCCCGTTGAACAGGGGCATGCCGTTGCTGTCTTTGCGGTTGGCCAGGGTGAGCAGTTCGTCGCGGATGCCAGTGAGCTGCTTGGCGATGCTGGCGCGCTCGGTCGGGCTGTTGGCGCCATCCCCGGCCTGCACCACCAGGTCGCGAAAGCTTTGCAGCAGCGAGGTGGCGTCGCCCAGGGTGGCTTCGGCCTGGGTGATGGCGCTGACCTGCACGTTCAGGGCGCGTTGTTCGGTTTTGATGCGTTCGATGCGGGTGGTGGCGCGCTCGGCCTGGCCTGCGCCTGTGGGGTCGTCGCTGGAGCGGACGATCTTTTTGCCCGAGGTGACGTTCTCTTGCATGGCCGACAGGGCGTTTTGCCGGGTGGTCAGGTTGCGCAGCGCGTTGTCGTAGCTGTTGGCGCTGCCCAGGCGGGTGAAAGAGTTGCTCATGGGGGGCTCCGGTTATCGTCCTACGGTTTGCAGCAGGCTGTCAAAAATGCTTTGCGATACCTGGATCAGCTTGGCCGATGCCTGGTAGGCCTGCTGGTACTGCAACAGCTTGGCAGCTTCTTCGTCCAGGTTCACACCTGCCACGCCGGTGCGGGCGGTTTCCAGGTTGTCGGCAATCGACTTGGACACCTCGGCTGAATACTGCACGCTTTGCACCTTGACGCCAACCTGGGACATCAGCGACGCATAGCCGTCGGACAGGCTGGAGCCGTCAAACAGCGCCACGTCGCGCAGATCCATCATGGCGGTGGCGTTGCCTGCGTTGCGCTTGGCGTAGCTGAGGGTGGCGGGTTCGATGGTGATGCTGTCCCCGGCCAGGGGGGCACCCTTCATGTTCAGTGACCAGCCAGAGTTCAGGTTGCTGGCGTCATAGGCAATGGCCGTGCCGGGGCTGTAGCTGAAGCTGCCCGCAATGTCCGACCGCGTGTAGCTGGTGGGGCTGGTGAAGGTGATGGTGACCGCTGCCGGGGTGGGCACTGATTTGGCGGCCAGGTTGGCCACCTCCAGGCTGCCGGTGTTGGTGGTGCCCATGCTGGCCTGCACCGGGCTGGACACAGCCAGTTGGCGCGGCGAGGCAAAGGCGGCGGTGATTTTGGCCGCAGCGGTACGAAATGGCTGGACCAGAAAGCTGTCGCCTGCGGCAGGTGTGCCACCCAGGGTCAAGGCCAAGCCGTCTACCGTGTCGGGTGGGCCAGCGGTGACGGTGGGAAAGGTGCCGTCCGACAGACGTTCTACGGTGTAGGTGGTGGCCGATGTGTAGGTTACCTTGTAGTCCGACGGCTGCAGCTTGTCCACATTGGCCGTGTCTACTGCCACGGCGACCGTGCCGCTGCCGGTGTTGCTGGCGGCGGCTGCACCATCGGGCATGGTGACGGTGCTGAACAAAATGCCACCGGCGTTGCCGTCCAGGTCCAGCCCCAGCTGGTGCTGCGCGTTGAGTACGGTGGTCAGGCTGACGGCCATGCGGCCCAGCAGGTTGACGCCTTCGGACAGGTCTTGGTTCTGGAACTTCAGCAGGCCACTGATGGAGCCTCCGGCCATCATGTCTTCGTTGAGTACTACGGTGGCGTTGTTGCGCACCATGGTGATCTGGCTTTGCGACGCGTCTTGCGGGTTGGCTTGCAGCTTGAGTTGCGTGGCGGTTGTGCCCAGCACCAGCGGCTGGCTGGCCGAGGCAAACACCGTCACCGTGCCGTCGTCGGCGGGGATCTGGGTGGTCTGGATGTACTGGTTCAGCTGGTTGATCAGGGTGTCGCGCTTGTCCAGCAGGTCGTTGGGCGGCTGGCCGTTGCCTTGTACGCGCTGGATTTGTGCATTGACGGCGGCGATATTTGCAGTGATGGTGTTCACGGCGGTCACGCTATTGCCCAGCTCGGTGGTCAGGCCGTCCTGCAGGTTGCTGAGTTGGGCGGCGGCGCTGTTGAAGCGGGCGGCGGTCTCGCTGGTACGGGTCAGTACCACCGTGCGGGCGGTCAGGTCGGTCGGGGCGCTGGCCACGTCCGAGTAGGCGTTCATCATGTCGGACACCGCTGCCCCCAGGCCGTTGGTGCCCCCCGTGAACACGTTTTCCAGCAACAGCAGCTTGTTGGCCCGGGCTTGGTCGGCGGCGGTGACCGACTTGGACAGTGCCGCCTGGCGCGTCAGGTATTCGTCGTGGTTGCGCTGGATGGTGACCACATCCACGCCTTTGCCGATGTAGCCCGCGCCACTGAACTGGCCTTCTACGGTTTGCATCACCGCCGACTGGCGTGAATAGCCTACGGTGCTGGCGTTGGCAATATTGTTGCCAATGGTTTGCAGCGCCAGTTCGTTGGCGACCAGCGCCCGCGCACCGAGGTTGAGGATGTTGCCCATGGTGTGTTACGCGTAGGCCCGGCGCAGCTGCTGGGTGGTGCTGATAGCCCGGTTCAGCTTGGCGGCGTAGTCGGGGTCGGTGGCGTAGCCCGCTTGCTTGAGTGCGGTGGCGTAAGCCTGGGACGAGCCGGTTTGCTGGCGCGCCTGGGCGTAGCGGGGGCTGTCGTTGATGAGCTTGGCGTAGTCGCTGAAAGACTCCTGGTACGAGTCGTAGGCGCGGAACTTGGCGCTGACTTTGCGGGCTTCGCCGTTCACCACTTCGGTGGTGGTAATGGTGGTGGTCTTGCCAGTCCAGCTGGCCCCAGCCTTGATGCCAAACAGGTTGAACGAGGTGCTGCCGTCGGCGTTCTTGATCTCTTTGCGGCCCCAGCCGGTTTCATGCCCGGCCTGGCCCAGCATGACGCTGGCCGGGATGCCGGTGGCCTGTTCGACCTGGGTGGCGGCGGCGTTGTGGCGTTGCACAAAGTCGGTCTGGCTGGTGGTGGCGGGGGCGGCCTTGCTGATGGGCTGGCTGCTGGCCGGGGTGGGCATCTTCAGTGCGCCAGGGTCGGCGGGCACGGTCTGGCGGGTCAGCTGGCGCTCAATCGCCGCCGACAAACCGCCTGGTTGGCCCGACATGGTGACCGCCAGCTGTTGGTCCAGCAGGTCCGTGCCCAGGTCGCCAGCAGGGCTGTCCAGCAGACCGGACTTGGTGGTCGCCTCGCGCATGCTTTTGATGAGCTCGCGCATAAACAGCGACTCCAGCTGTTTGGCGGTTTCCTTGATGGCGGCCGGGCTGTCCTGTCCGGCTTGCAGCTTCAGCGCGTTGAGCGAGCGCCCGTCAGCGGCGAGGGCATTAGAGGGGACTTGGGTGAGTGCCATGTTAGATCACCTCCAATTCAGCGTTGAGCGCTCCGGCTGCCTTGATGGCCTGCAAAATGGCCAGCAGGTCTTGGGGTGTCGCCCCTAGCGCGTTCAGGGCACGCACCACATCGGCCAGCTGCGTCGCGGGCGGCACCTGGATCAGGATGCCGGGCTCTTGCTTGATCTGGATGTTGGTCTTCTCGGTCACCACGGTTTGCCCTTGCGATAAGGGGTTGGGCTGGCTGACCGATGGCGTGCTGCTGATGCTGATGGACAAATTGCCATGTGCAATGGCGCAGGGGCCGAGCGACACGGCTTGGTTCAGCACGATGGAGCCGGTGCGCGAGTTGATGACCACCTTGGCTGCCGGGGTGGATGCATCCAGCGTCAGCTCTTCCAGGTCGGCCAGAAAGTTGACGCGGGCATTCGGGTCGTTGGGCGCGCGCACGTGGATGGTGCGGCCATCCAGCGCGTTGGCCAGGCCGCTGCCCAGCTTGTTGTTGATAGCCTGGGCGACGCGGCGGGCAGTTTGGAAGTCGGACGCGTTCAGTCCCAGGGTGATGAAGTCGCCCTCTTGCAGCGGCGTGGGTACGCTGCGTTCTACCTGCGCGCCGCTAGGAATGCGGCCTGCACTGAGGTGGTTAATTTGCACTTTGCTGCCGCCTGCAGCCGCTCCGGCCCCGGCCACCACCATATTGCCCTGGGCCATGGCGTAGATTTCGCCGTCGGCTCCGCGCAGCGGGGTGGCGATCAGCAGGCCGCCCTTGAGCGACTTGGAGTTGCCCATGGAGGCCACGTTGATGTCAATTGTCTGGCCGGGCTGGGCAAAGGCGGGCAGCTGGGCCGTGACGATGACTGCGGCCACGTTCTTCAGTTGCAGCGACGACGCCAGGTTGGCGGGCAGGGTAATACCCATTTGCTGCAGGTAGCTGGACAGGCTCTGCGAGGTGTAGGGCATCTGGGTGGTTTGGTCACCCGTGCCGTCCAGCCCCACCACCAGCCCGTAGCCGGTCAACTGGTTGCTACGTACGCCCTGGACTTCTGCCAGTTCCTTGATGCGCAGGGCCTGGGCTGGCAGTGCCAGTAACAAGCCCAGGGCCAGCGTTGCACCCCATGTCACCACACGGCGTGTCGGCAAGAGGGGGATGAATGACATGGCGACCGACCTGTTTCACGTTGGGTTCGACCGAAATGGCTAAACCTTTAACCGTATTTTCCCGAGTCTCAGAAGGGCAGAACGTTCAAAAAGAACCGGGACAACCAGCCTATTGCCTGCGCTTCACCCTGTGTGCCCCGGCCTTTGGACTCGACCCGCATATTGGCCACCTGGGTGGAGCTGACGAGGCTGCCCGGCTGCACTGCGCGCGGGTCTACCGTGCCGGTAAAACGCAGCACGTCGACGTTTTCGTTCACGCCGATTTGTTTTTCACCGGCTACCACCAAGTGGCCATTGGGCAGTACCTGCACCACGGTGGTGGTGATGGAGCCCGCAAATGTGTTGGCGCTGCTGGTACCGCCCTTGCCGGAAAACGCGTTGCTGGAGTCGGCTCCCAGCCCCAGTTTGGCCGCCAGGCCGGTGCCCAGCAGCGGCAATGAGGTCACGCTGGCGGTGTTGGCCGCCTTGCGGTCGATGGTGGAGGTGGAGGTCTGGCTGGCCGTGACGTTTTCCACGATCTGGATGGTCAGCGCGTCGCCCACCATGCGCGGGCGGTTGTCTTCAAACGCGGGGCGGTACTTGCCGCTGGCAAACAGGCTGCCGGTGGCCGGGCCGAGCGCAGGTGTGCTGGGGGCAATGGCGCGGGGCGTGGTGGGCTCGGCAAAGTCCACCTTGGGCGAGTTGCGGATGGTGTCGCAGCCCGCGCAGAGCAGAAGCACCATGGCGGTAAGTGTGACGCGCATGGCGAGTCTCTTACAGCTGGGCCAGCTTTTGCAGCATCTGGTCCGATGTCTGCACAGCCTTGGAGTTCATCTCGTAGGCGCGCTGGGTCTGGATCATGGTCACCAGCTCTTGCACTACGTTGACGTTGGACGTTTCCACAAAGCCCTGGCGCAAGATGCCCATGCCGCTGACGCCCGGCGTGCCGCTGGTGGGCTGGCCGGAGGCGGCGGTTTCGGCGTACAGGTTGCCGCCCTTGGGCTCCAGGCCCGCCGGGTTGATGAAGTTGGCCATGGAAATACTGCCGGCCGACTGCGACGCAGGGTTGCCCGGCAGCATGTAGCTGACCGTGCCGTCGGTGCTGATGGTCACACTTTGGGCTGTGATCGGAATAGTGACACCGCTGGCTACCGTGAGCCCGGCGGAGGTGACCAGCCGCCCCTGCGAATCCACCTGGAACGAACCGTCGCGGGTGTAGCCGATGGTGCCGTCGGTCTGGTTGATCTGAAAGAAGCCGTTGCCGTTGATGGCTACGTCCAGCGTGTTGCCCGACTGCTGCAGGCTGCCCTGGGCGAACGAGCGGGTGGTGGACACGGTGCGTACGCCCAGGCCCAGGTGCAGGCCGGTGGGCAGCTGGTTTTGCTCGGTACTGTTGGCCCCTACCTGGCGCAGGTTTTGGTAGATCAGGTCTTCAAACACCGCGTTGGCCCGCTTGTAGCCGGTGGTGGACACGTTGGCCAGGTTGTGCGAGATCACGTCCAGCTGGGTTTGCTGGGCTTCCATGCCGGTCTTGGCGATCCACAGGGAGTTGATCATGGCGGGTTCCTTTTTTTAAGCGGGCATTACGAGCGTTTTAGCCCTGGACGTTCAGCAACTGGCTGGCGCTTTTGTCGTTGGTTTCGGCGGTTTGCAGCAGGCGCATCTGGGTTTCAAACTGGCGGGCTACCTGGATCATGCCGACCATGGTTTCCACCGCGTTGACGTTCGAGCCCTCAATCGCTCCGGCCAGCAGCTTGGCGGTGGCGTCTTGCGGCAGTGGGTCGCCGGAGGTGGCGCGAAACAGGCCGTCGTCGCCACGCTTGAGCGGGTCGTCGGCAGTGGGGGTCACCATCTTCAGCCGTCCCAGGCTGGTGGATGCCTGGTTGCCGACCTTGGCGCTGATGATGCCGTCTGTACCCAGGGTGACCTCGGCTCCGGCGGGTACGTCGATGGGCGAGCCACCGTCGTTCAGCACGGGCAGGCCCATGGGCGTCACCAGGGTGCTGGTGGGGGATATTTCAAAAATACCGGTGCGGGTATAGGCTTCGGTGCCATCCGTTCCCTGCACCGCAAACCAGGCATTGCCCTGGGCCATTGCGTCCAGGTTGCGGCCCGTACGCTGCACCGGGCCGGGCGTGTCCAGGTGGCCCACGGTGGTTTCCAGCGCAAACACGCGGGTGCTGGCGCCGGGGCCGTTCAGCGGCACGGAGCGGTAGGTGGACAGCTCGGCGCGAAAACCGTTGGTGGAGATATTGGCCAGGTTGTTGGCCAGCACGGCTTGCCGGTTGGCCGCCGTGTTGGCCCCCGTCATCGAGGTGTAGATGATGTGGTCCATGGCCGTTCTTTCTCAGCAGCTTATTAGCGCAGGTTGACCAGGGTGGACATCACCTGGTCCTGGGTCTTGATGGTTTGGGCGTTGGCCTGGTAGGCGCGCTGGGCCGTCATCATGTTGACCAGCTCTTTGGTCAGGTCCACGTTGGAGTCTTCCAGCGCACCCGCGCGCAGCACGCCCAGGTTGCCGCTGCCCGGCACGCCCTTGGCCGACGGGGCTCCGCTGGACGGGGTTTCACGCCAGTAGTTGCCGCCAATCGGTGCCAGGCCCTGCACATTGGTAAATGTGGCCAGCTGGACCTGCCCGGCAGGAATGGACTTGCCGTTGGAGTACGTACCTTGCACCACGCCACTGTTGTCGATGGTGATGGCGGTCAGCGTGCCGGGGGCCTGGCCGTCCTGGGTGGCCTTGGAGATCGAGAATTTGGAGCCAAACTGGGTGGCCAGCGTCGCGTCCAGCGATACCGAGAACGTGCCGCCGACCGGGTCGGGCAGAGTCATGGCGGTCAGGCTGGGGCTGACCACGTTGCCATTCACGTCGAAGGTCAGCGTGCCGTTGGAGGTGGGCGTGGCTCCATTGACGCTGGAGTACACGTCCCAGGTGTTGGCCGCTGTTTTGGTGAAATACAGGCTGACAGGGATTTCCGAGCCCTGCGCGTTGTAGGCGATGACCGAGGTGCCGTAGGTTTCCAGCACGGGGACCAGTGCGCTGGGGGGCGTGCCGGTGGCGACCGCCGCCTCGGCGTCCAGGTTAAAGCCCAGTGTGACGGCCGTGGATGCAATTGCAGGGATTTCTCCCCCGGTGGGTAGCGACAGCGGCCCCACGGTGCCACCCGTGGGGATAGTGCCGTCGGCGGCAGCCGTCAGGCCCATCAGGTGGCCGCTGGCGTTGGTGATGATTTCACCGGCCTTGTTCAGCTTGAATGCGCCGTCGCGGGTGTACGTGGTGCTGCCGTCGGGGGTCTTGATCTGGAAGAAGCCGTTGCCGTTGATGGCTACGTCCAGCGAGTTGCCGGTAATGCTGATATTGCCCTGGGTGAATTGCTGTGACACGGTGGCCACTTCGACCCCGATGCCCTGGTTGATGCCACCCGAGGTGCCCAGCGACGAGGAATACAGCTCGGCAAATTCGGCGCGCGATGCCTTCATGCCGGTGGTGTTGGCGTTGGCAATGTTGTGGCCAATAACGTCCAGGTTCTGGCTGGAGGCGTTCAAGCCGGAAAGACCTTGTTGAAAGCTCATGGGAGGCTCCTGAAAATAGGGGTGAGGACTTACAGAATGGCTTTGACGCTGGTGTAGGCCACCGTGTCACCGTTTTGCAGCTGCAGGTTGAGCACGTTGTTGTCGTTGCTCACGGCGACCACCTTGTTGCGCTCCAGCGCGGTGGTGGTGACGGCGGTGCTGCCCTTGGTCGCGGTGACCTTGAACGTCAGGTCGCCGCTGCTGGTGTATTTGGAGGCGTCCCAGGTGAAGGACTGGCGGCCGGTGTCCATCGCGCCCAGGCTCTCCGTGCCCAGCAGCGTGCCGCCTGCGGTGCGGATCTCGACCTTTACCGCATCGGCGTTGGAGCCCAGGTCGAATGAACCCTTGCCCACGCCGTCGGTAATGCTCAGGGTGTTGCCTTCGGTCAGCACCTCGTGGCCGATGGTGGCGCTGCCTTGCAGCGACTGCAGGGCGGCAATTTGCGTGGCCATGCTTTTCATGGTGTCGTTCAACGTCTGGATGCCTGACACGGTGTTGATCTGCGCCAACTGGCTGGTCATCTGCGCGTTGTCCATCGGGTTCATCGGGTCCTGGTTGTTCAGCTGGGCTACCAGCAACTTCAGGAAGCGGTCTTGCGAGGCTTCGGCCGTGGTGCTGTTGGTGGTGCTGCTGACCAATGAGCTGCTGGTGGAGTTGAGAGCGCTGACGTCCATGGTGTGCTTTCGGTTCGGTAAGGGCTTATTGGCCCATCTGCAGCGTTTTCAGCAGCAGGGTTTTGGCGGTGTTCATCACTTCTACGTTGTTCTGGTAGGAGCGGGAGGCCGAAATCATGTTCACCATTTCATCCACCGCGTTGACGTTGGAATGGGTCACGTAGCCATCGGCATCGGCCTGTGGGTGGTTCGGGTCCAGTACCTTGCGGCCTGGTTGCTGGCTTTCGGTTATTTCTTTCACGCGCACCCCGGCGGCGCTTTCGGCGCCCATCAGCGTGGTTTGAAATACCACCTGGCGTGCTTTGTAGGCTTGGCCGTCCGGCCCGGCCACCGCATCGACGTTGGCCAGGTTGCTGGCCACCACATTGAGGCGCTGCGACTGGGCGCTGATGGCGCTACCAGACACACCAAAAATAGAAAACATGGACATGGCGCGTTACTCCTATTGCCCGGTAATGGCTGCCAGCATGGTCTTGGCCGAGCCGTTGATGAAGCGTAGCGTGGCCTCGTAGCGCACCGAGTTGTCGACAAAGTTGGCCCGCTCGCGGTCCAGGTCTACTGTGTTGTTGTCCATATTGGGCTGGCTTTGCAGGCTGTAGCCCAGCTTTTGGGCGTTCAGGCTGCTGCCGACGGGGTCGGGCAGGTCCAAGTGGGCGGTATTGGTTTTGGCGCCGACCAAGCCGCCTGTACCGGACGTGGCGGCGGTCAGCGCGTCTTTGAAGTTGAAATCGCGGGCTACAAAGCCGGGCGTATCCACGTTGGCGATATTGCTGGCGATGGTGCGCTGGCGCTCAGCGCGCAGCAGCAGTGCCTTGCTCTGGAAATCCATACTGCCGACCATTTTTTCCAACATAAGACGCCTCGCGTTCTCGTTGCGAGGCTACCGGTGCCATCCCGGTTCTCGCGATGGATAAATTATGGAAAAACTTGGGCTTTACTAGCCTCTAAAGAAACGGGTGATTGCGGGCCATTTCCGTGCTTTGTGCCGGGGGGCGCTGCTTATAGTCCTGTTGGGCATGGTGCTGCGGCGGTGCCCAGGCAAGGAGATTTTTATGGTGCAATTTTTAGTGCGCTTGCGCTTGTTTCGGATGGTTGTCGTGGCCGTACCGCTGTGGGCTTGTGCCCTGGCAGCCCAGGCGCAGGCCGAGGTGGACATGGTGCGCATGGGCCAGCGCTGGCTGGAGTCTGCGGTGGTGCAGGCCCCGTCGGCCGGCGCCGCCAATGGCGCGGCGTTGCGCATGGAGGTGTCGGTGGGGGCGTTGGATTCGCGTCTGCGCCTGACCCCGTGCGCCAAGGTTGAGCCCTTCATGCCGCCTGGCATCCGGCTGTGGGGCAAAAGCCGCATCGGCCTGCGCTGCCTGGATGGCACGATCCGCTGGAGCGTGTTCTTACCGGTGACCGTCAAAGCTTTCGGCCCGGCCTGGGTGCTCAAAACCAATGTGGCGGCAGGGGCTGTACTAGGCATGGATAACGCCATGGAGTCGGTGGTGGACTGGGCTGAAGATGCATCTCCCGTGGCGGCGCTACCGGAGCAGTGGCTAGGCCAGGTTGCGGCGCAATCCTTGGTGGCGGGGCAAACGCTGCGCCAATCCATGGTCAAGGCACCGCAGGTGTTCCAGGCAGGCACCCAGGTGCGGGTACTGGCCCAGGGCGTGGGCTTTCAGGTGATGTCGGACGGCCAAGCCTTGTCGGCCGGGGTCGTCGGGCAGCCCGCCAAGGTACGCATGGACAGCGGCCGGGTGATGTCGGGCGTGGTGCAGGACGCCCGCACTGTTCGTGTCGATATGTAACAAATGCCGTGTTTTCCGCCCATTCGCTTAATTAGACTTAAGAAAACCCCGCCTATGCCGAAACCATTGCTACGATGCTTTGACTTCAAGGCTACTGGAGAGTGTGATGAAAATTGGACAAGGAATCGAGTCGCTGGTAGCCGCCAGTACGGCCAACGTCAAAAAGACCGAGCAAGACAAGGAAGCCGCGCCTGCCAGCCTGGCGCAAAAAGACGCACGGGCGATGCCTACGGCGGGGTCATCGGTGTCGGTGTCCACCCTGGCCCGTACGCTGGAAAAGGCGGATGTGGGCGTCAATGCCGACTTCAATGCCCAGAAAGTGGCCGACATCAAGGCCTCCATCCAAGAGGGGACCTATACCGTCAACCCCGAAGCCATTGCCGACAAACTGCTTGCCAATGCGCAAGAGATGCTGGACGTGACCGCCAAATAGCGTCGGTTGCATGCCTGGGGTTCCCAGCATGACTGCCGCAAACATCCCCGCTGGCCTGGAGGCTAGCCTGTCCCACGTAGAGCAGTTGCTCAGCCAGGTGTCTACCGCGCTGATTGCCGGTGAACCGCTAGAGCTGGAAGCTGCCAGTACCCAGTTACGCCAGGCGATGGCCCATTTCGCCGCCCTGGCCCGCACCCCCGCCGGGGCTGCCGCACTGGGCCGACCCTTGCGCCAGCGGCTTGAAAAAGTCTCCCAAACATTGACCCGGCAGCGCGAAAACCTGCTGCGCCGTGCCGTGGTGGTGGACCGCGAACTGGCCACCGTGCTGCCCCAGGCACAGCCGCCCAGCACCTACGCCCCGGTTGGCACGTACCGGGGCGGCGCAGCCCGCATTTACGCCAAAGCGGCAAGCTGATCACTGCTGTTGAAATAATGGTGTTTTAGGCCTCTGGCGCAGATGTTGTCTGCGCTGGTAGCTGCGAAATTTATAGCAATTGCCCTGTTTGCTATATTTTGTATAGCTGCTTGCGCAGGTGAAATGAGCGCAAATGGCCTATTTCGTGGTGAAAATTGTCAGTGACTCCGCATCTTGGCCCTGAGGCGGGCTATCGACTGGCTGTGCAGCTGGCAGACGCGGGACTCGGTGATCTCCAGCACGGCGGCAATTTCTTTCAGGTTCAGGTCGTTCTCGTAGTACATGCTCATGATGTACTGCTCGCGCTCGGGCAGGGTTTTGATGGCCTCCACCAGCGAACTGCGGATGCGCTGGTCGCGCAGTAGTTGCAGGGGGTCGGCGCCTTCATCGGCCACATGGCGGTCCAGAAAGCTGGATTCGTCGTCCGAGTGGCCGGTCATGTCTTCCAGGTACACGAGCTGGGTGCCGCGCACTTTGCCTAGCAGCTCCTGGTAGTCGGCCAGGTCCAGAGCCATTTCGGCGGCGATTTCGGACTCCAGCGGGCTACGGCCCAGCTTTTGCTCCAGGCGCTGCACGGCTTTTTCGATGTCCTTTTGGCTCTTGCGCGAGCCGCGTGACATCCAGTCGCCCTCGCGCAGCTCGTCGATCATGGCCCCTCGGATCCGCTGGGTGGCAAAGGTTTCAAACTGCACGCCCTGGGCGACTTCGTAGCGGGTGAGTGCTTCGGACAGGCCGATCATGCCCACCTGGATCAGGTCATCCAGTTCGATGTTGGCGGGCAGCTTGGCGATCATGTGGTGCGCCAGCCGCCGTACCAGGGGCACGTACTGGCGGATCATGTGGTCGCGGTCCAGATGGCCTTTGGCGGTGTACATCAATGGCTCCCGACTCCAATGGCGGTGCCTGGCTGGCTGTGTCGGGCGAATGCAAACTGGTGCGCCATAGGGATGGCGCTGGCCACCAGACGCTGCGCAATCGGCTGCGCGTCGGCCCACCGGGCGTTGTGTTGCGGAAAAGATCGTACGGTCATGAATTCTGTCTGGCAGCCCAAATGCACCTTGGCGCAGCGCTGCAGGGCTCTGCCCGTGGTGTGGGCCAGGGTCTCGGTGTTTTTCTGCGCGGAAGGCGCCATTGTGGCAATGAATGGCACCAGGCGGGCCTGTTGCTGCAGTTTTTTGAGGTTGATGTAGGCGCTCAGGATGGATGCTTTGCGCGAGGACACTGTCAGCAGAGGGCACAAATTGCTGTCGGGTAGCAAATTGGCCAGCAGCGGGGCGTCGGCATACAGCACGACCAGATCGCAATGGCGAAACAGGTGGCCAATCGGCTGCATGGTGTTTTCCGGCTGCTTGCTCTCGGTGACCAAACGCTGGAGTCCCCGCCTGGCCGGCACAATTTGCCATGGCTGCGGGCTGGGCGGAGTCCCCTCCAGCCAGTGTGCTTGGTCCAGCAGGTTCTGTAAACCTGGATTTGCATCGGTTTCGGTGGAGGTGGCGTCCAGCACGGTGATGCGGTAGTTGAGCTTGCACAGCGCGGCGCAAATCTGCCACAGCAAGGGCAACTCGGTATCGGTATCACCCTGGGTGACCATGGCGGCGATGCTCCAGGACGTGGGCTGTGCCATACCGCGCAGGCTGGCGCCCTGGTTTACATAAGCGTCAAGCATGGACCCCTTCCTGGCGGCCGTTGCGGCTAGGGCTGGCGGGGGTGAAATAGAAGTTCAGATCCATCGCCTTGGGCTCAAAGGCCGACGGGGTGCTGGAGCGCATGGATGCCCGGACCAGCTTGGCGCTGTCGGCGGCCTCCCAGTCTTCGGGCACGCGCTGGCCATTGCATACGCCGCGCAGCAGCAGTTGGTGGCGTATGACGGCATCCAGTGCAGGCCCGAGCTTGGCGGCTTCGTCGATTTTGGACAGGATGGCCTGTTGTACACCCCGGGTTTTGAACGAGGCCACGGTTTCGTCCAGCGTGTCGCCGTGGCTGCCTGCGTTGAGCACCAGCATGCGCTGCACGCCCGGCAGGTTCAGCACGCCCAGCATGTCTTGCTTGCGCGGGTCTTTGGGGGCAATGCCGGTGGTGTCGATCAGCACCATTTTTTTACCGCCCAGCAGGCCCAGCAGGTCTTGCAAGGCCGCCTGGTCGTGTGCCAGGTGGGCGACCACGCCCAGCATGCGGCCAAATGCGCGCAGTTGTTCGTGGGCCGCCACACGGTAGGTGTCCAGCGTAATCAGCCCTACGCTGTTGGGGCCGTGCAGACGCACGCAGTGCGCAGCCAGTTTGGCGGCGGTGGTGGTTTTGCCTACGCCGGTGGCTCCCACCAGCGCGTACACGCCGCCTTGGTCAAACAAGGGTTTGGCACCGGCATCGGTGCGCAGGTTGCGGTCCAGTACTTCCATCAGCCAGCGCACGGCTTCGGCGGCGGTAGCCTCTTCGGGCAGGCGTTCCAGCACGGCACGGGCCAGGGCCGGCGAATAGCCCGCCCGGATCATTTTCAGCATCAGATTGGACTGGATGGGGTCTTGCTTGCTTTTGCCCAGCCAGGCCATGGTGTTGAAGCGCTCTTCGATCATGTCCTTCATGGACTGCAGTTCATCCACGATGCCTTTGGCGTTGGTGGCTGGTGCCGGAGCGGCGGGTTTGGGGCGGCTGGCGGCAGCGGTGAACGGCGCAGCATGTTTGGCGCGTGGCGCGGGGGCCGGGGTTTGTACGGCGGGGGCTGCGCTGGTTTTAGGGGGAAATATTTCGTCGCGCAGGCCGTTGCCGGTTTCATTGCGGCGGCGCAGCATGCGTTCACGCACGTAGTCTTGGAACGACAGCGTGCTCATGGCCAGCTGTTCCGTGTCGTCGGTGACCGGGGTTTGGGCCAGGGCGGCGACGGTTGCCGGTTTGCTGCGCGGGGCGACTTGCGACGCTGGCGGCACCTGCTCCAGTGCGGCCACTGCGTCTTCGGCGGATGCCATGACTTCCACGCCGTTGGGGGTGGGGCGGTTGGACAAAATCAGCGTGCCGTCGCCAAACACCGCGCGGGCCTTTGCCAAAGCTTCGCGGGAGGTCGCAGCGTGAAAGCGTTGGATGTTCATGTCAGTGCACCTTTAAGAATAGGGCCAATGCGGATGGTGTGGGTTTCCGGGATCTCGCTGTGCGCCAACACCTGCAAACGGGGGGCTACGCGGCGTACCAGGCGGGAAATGGCGTTGCGGATTTGGTCTGGCACCAGCAGGCAGGCGGGTACGCCCAGCTCCTCCTGCTTCATGGCCACGTCGGCTACGTTGCGGGTCAGCATGTCGGCCACGCCGGGGTCGAGTGCCGGGCCTGCGGCGTTGCCCAGGGCCTGTACCAGCATGCGTTCCAGGCCGGGTTCGATGGCGATGACGTTGAGCTCGCGGGTCGGGCCGTAAATTTGCTGCACGATGGCCGGTGCCAGCGCAATCCGCACGCGGCGGGCCAGGTCGGCTGGGTCGGTGGTGCTGCCTGCATGTTCTGCCAGGCATTCGACGATGGTGCGGATGTCGCGGATGTGCACAGACTCTTCCAGCAGCAGCTGCAAGACTTTCTGGAACGTGGCGATAGACACCATTTTGGGAACCACTTCTTCGATCAATTTCGGGGCCAGTTTGCTGACGTGTTCCACCAGCTGCTGGGTTTCTGTGCGGCTCAACAAGCGGGCCGCCTGGACTTGCATCAAGTGTGACAAATGTGTGGCCATCACGGTTTCCGAATCAACCACGGTAAAGCCTGCCATTTGTGCCACTTCCTTCTGGCGCTCGTCGATCCAGTGGGCGGGCAGGCCAAAGGCCGGGTCGGTGGTGGCCGTACCAATCAGCGGGGTGGTGATGCCGCCGGGGTTGATGGCCAGATGCATGCCGGGGAAGGCTTCGCCGTCGCCCACCACCACGCCGCGCAGGGTGATGCGGTAGGCGCTGGGCTTGAGGTCCAGGTTGTCGCGTACGTGTACGGGGGGCGGCAAAAAGCCGACCTCTTGGGCAAACTTGCGCCGCACGCCCTTGATGCGGGTGAGCAGGTCGCCGGGCCGGGTGCGGTCTACCAGGGTGATCAGGCGGTAACCCAGCTCCAGCCCCAGCAGGTCCACCGGCTGCAGGTCGTCCCAGGTGGCTTCGCCATCGGTGGCGGGCGGTGGGGCCAAGGTCGCAGGGTCTACGGGGACGGGCCGCTGCGTGATGCGCCAGGCGTACACGCCCAATACCGCTGCCATGGTCAAAAACACCAGGTGCGGCATGTTGGGGATGATGCCCATGAACGCCAGAATGCCAGCGGTAATGCCCAGTATCTTGGGCGAGTCAAACAACTGGTGGATGATTTGTTTGCCAATGTCCGAGTCTTTACCCACCCGCGACACCACCATGGCTGCCGCGATAGAGATCAGCAGGCCTGGAATCTGCGCCACCAGCGCATCGCCTACAGCCAGCAAGATGTAGGTATCGGCGGCTTTGGCAGCGCTCAGGTCGTGCTGCAGCACGCCCACAGTAAAGCCGCCGACGATGTTGATCAACAGAATCAAAATGCCCGCCACCGCATCGCCACGCACAAACTTGGAGGCACCGTCCATGGAGCCAAAAAAGTCGGCTTCTTCGCCCACTTCAGCGCGGCGGCGCTTGGCTTCGGTCTCGTTGATCAGGCCCGCGTTCAGGTCGGCGTCTACCGCCATTTGTTTCCCCGGCATGGCGTCCAGGGTGAAGCGGGCCGACACTTCGGCAATCCGTTCCGCACCCTTGGTGACCACCACAAAGTTGATCACCACCAGAATTGCGAAAACGATCAAACCGACAGCGAAATTGCCGCCAATCAAGAAGTGCCCAAAGGCCTCGATCACCGCGCCAGCGGCCCCGGCCCCGGTGTGGCCTTCCAGCAGCACGACACGGGTGGACGCCACGTTGAGCGACAAACGCATCAAGGTGGTCAGTAGCAGTACGGATGGGAAGGCAGCAAAGTCTAGCGGCCGCACCATATAGGCAGCCACCATCATCACCATCAACGCCACTGCGATATTGATGGTGAAAAAGGTGTCCAGCAGCCAGGCGGGCATGGGCAGCACCATCATGCCCAGAATGGCCATCACCATGATGGGCGCGGATACGCCCTGCATGAAAGCCTTGTGCTTGTTCAGCCACTGCTGCAGGGCCTGGAGCTGCGGGTTCACTGCGCCTCCTCTGCCAGCACGACCTTACTCAGCGGGTCCAGCTCGGGCGGCACGTCTGGCTGCGGGAAGCTGTCCGGCATCTGGCCTTCACCGCGCATGGCGGCCTTGACGCGGTACACGTAGGCCAGTACCTGGGCTACGGCGGTGTACAGGGCAGAGGGGATTTCGCCGTTGATCTCGGCGTGGGCATACAGCGCACGGGCCAGCATGGGCGACTGGAACACCGGCACCGCGTGTTCGCGGGCCATGTCGCGGATCTTCATGGCCACCAGGTCGGCTCCCTTGGCAATCACCTGCGGCGCGCGCATGGTTTTTTCGTCGTACTTCAACGCCACGGCAAAGTGGGTCGGGTTCATTAGTACAAAGTCGGCTTTGGGTACGGCGGAGACGCTGGTGCGCTGGGCGATCTCGCGGGCACGGGCGCGCATCTTGCCCTTCATCTGCGGGTTGCCGTCGGACTCTTTGTGCTCTTGCTTCACTTCCTGGTGCGACATTTTCAGGCGCGACTTCATCAAAAAGGTTTGCAGGGGGACGTCCACGGCAGCCACGGCAAACACCACCAGCAAGAGCATGGCCATACCGGAGGTGATCCACTCGGCCAGTTGGCGGATGGCTGCGGGTGAGGGCTGTAATACCAGTTGGGCCACCATGCTGAGGCTGTTGGACAGGTAGCTCCACGCCACTGCAATCAGCACCGATGTAATGACCAGCAGTTTGGCGATGTCTGTGACTTGTTCTTTGGAAAACAGGCGGCCTATGCCTGCCAGCGGATTGATGCGGCTGAAGTCCGGCATGATGGGCTTGAGGCTGGTCACCCAGCCGCCCGCCGCGACGGTGCTGCCGATGGCCGCAAACAGCACGATGGCCGCAAACACGGCGCTGCCCAGCATGCCCAGTACCACCATGTCCTGCAGGCGGTCCAGCATGCTGCCGTTCTGGGCCAGGGTTTTTGCGTTAAACGATAGCTGCTGGGCCAGAGCCAGCTTGAAGCGGTCCAGAAAAACAGGGGCCAGCACCAGCAGTGCCACAGAGCCCGTACCTAAAACAGCCAGGTGCGACAGGTCTTTGGAGCGCGAAGCCTGACCGTCCTTGCGCGCTTGCTGCAGCTTGCGCTCGGTGGCGGGTAGGTTCTTGTCTTGGCTGGAGGAGTCCATGGCGCTTGGGATGGGTGGTATCCCATTGTCTGCACCATGCAGTCTGAATAACGCCCGATAAACGGGGCTTACCGGGGCTATTCCCCCGGTTGATTTGAATCAGCCGTGAACGCGAAGACGAGGCGCAGACATTGCCAGCGCAAGACAAGCGTCGTCGCCAAAGTGCACGGTTGATTTAGAAGCCTAGGCTGGCTAACAAGTCGTCCACTTCCGACTGGTCGGTGACGATGTCCGTGCGTGTGCCGGGGTCTACCACCGGTCCTGCCAGTCCTTCTGCCGCTTTGGCGGCCACTGGGCTGGGGATGGCGTTGGCAGGTGCGGTTTGGATCAGTAGCTCAATCAGCTGTTTCTCAATGGTGGCGGTCAGGTTGACCACCCGTGCAATCACCTGGCCCGTCAGGTCGTGAAAGTCCTGTGCCATCATGATTTCGGTCAGGTGGGCATCAATTTCTTTGCTGGCGCGGTCTACGTCTGCCACAAAGTTGTAGACAGCGCCTGTGGCTACCGCGGCGACTGGGTCTTTGACGATCAACGCGCCCAGTCGGCTGGTTTCTGCGGCAATGAAGTCGTGCTGGATTTTGGCCAAATCGACACGGCTAAGCACTTTTTCAGCCGCTTCACCGGTCAGCCGGGCGATGTAGGTCAGACGGCTTTGTGCATCTGGCAGTTCCCCTACGCTGTCTTTGAGTTTGTCGGTGTAACCGAGTTCATTCAATGAATCGTGCAGCTGCCGGGTCAGCAGGCCTAGCTTTTGGTGTACGGCGGGTTGGGCTGCGTCATCCAGAGGGGCGGGGGCGTCGCTCATGCTGGAATCAGCCCGTTCTTTTTGAGGATGTGTATCACCTTGTCCTCTAGCGTTGCTTTGGTAAATGGCTTGACGATGTAGCCTGCAGCACCGCCCTGGGCGGCCGCCACGATATCTTCTTTGCGGGCTTCGGCGGTCACCATCAGCACAGGAAGGTATTTCAGCTTTTCGTCTTTTTTGATCTCGCCCAATAGCTGGAAGCCATTCATGTTGGGCATGTTGATGTCGCTGACGACAAAGTCAAAATGCAAGCCGCCGCGCAGTTTCTGCAGTGCGGCCAAGCCGTCTTCTGCCTCTTCTGCGTTGGCATATCCGCTTTCTTTGAGCAGATTGCGAACAATGCGACGCATGGTGGAAAAGTCGTCAACGATGAGGAAACGCAGGTCAGTGGACATGTGTGACCCTTTCAATGGAAGTTGCTGAAATACGGCACATATTTTGAATCCTCGGCTGTATCAGCGCTTCTGTACACCTGGGAGCAGGGGCTTGGCAGAAATGGCGTCAGCAGCTGAAGATGTTTCATTTGTTACAGATTGCGCTATTGTGGCATTGCCCATGAGTCTTGCCTCGGCTTCTCGCGTCATGATCGTAATACTGATTCGCCGGTTGACGGGGGCAAGCGGGGTTTTTGTGTCCAGCAGGCTGCTGGCGGCCAGGCCGACCACACGGGCCATTTTGGCGTCGGGCATGCCTGCGGCCACCAGCTCCCGGCGGGATGCATTGGCACGGTCGGCGGACAGCTCCCAGTTGCTGTACCCCCGCTCGCCATTGCCGTAGGGCGTGCTGTCGGTATGGCCTGCCAGGCTGATGTGGTTTTCTACCTCGCTCAGCGCGCTGCCGATCTCGCGCAGGATGTCGCGCATGTACGGTTTGACCAAGGCGCTGCCGCTGTCAAACATGGGGCGGTTTTGCTCATCAACGATCTGGATTTGCAGGCCGTCGGGTGTTGTTTCCATGCGAATTTGCGAGCGATACTCGGCCAACTTGGGGTTGTTGGTGATGAGTGCATCAATTTTGGCGCGCAGCGAGGAGATGCGTTTGGAGTCTTGCCGGGCGACTTCGGCCTTGGCGGCAGCCTCTTCCATTTTCTTTTTCATGGCATCTTGGTCACCCTGCTTGGACTGGGCGGTGTTTTTGCTCAGGTCCGAGCCCCCACCGGGCAAGATGCTGTTGCTGGCGCCTGCACCGGAGCCTCCGGCCATGGCGATTTTGAGGGGCGTGTTGAAGAAGTCGGACAGGCCTTTTTTGTCGCCTTCGGAGGTGGAGCCCAGCAGCCACATCAGCAAAAAGAACGCCATCATGGCGGTCACAAAGTCGGCGTAAGCAATCTTCCAGGCACCGCCATGCACGGCATGTCCGCCTTTTTTGATCCTCTTGATGATGATCGGTTGGAGGTTTTTACCTTCGCTGGCCATGGGCTACTGACTGTGTCTGTGCGGGGTTACTTTTTGCCTTTGACGTGGCCTTCCAGCTCCGAGAAGCTGGGGCGGTCACCCGAAAACAAGACTTTGCGGCCAAACTCAATGGCGGTGGACGGGTTGTAGCCCTGCATGCTGGCCAGCAAGGTGGATTTCATGCACTGCAGTTCTTTGGCGCTGTCCTCTGTCTTTTGTTCCAGCAGGCCGCCCAGCGGCTCCACCACACCGTAGGCCAGCAAAATGCCCAAAAACGTACCTACCAGTGCCGACGCGATCATGCCGCCCAGCACCGCCGGGGGTTGGCCCACCGAGCCCATGGTGTTCACCACGCCCAACACGGCGGCCACAATCCCGAAAGCGGGCAGAGCACCGGCCAGGCGGGCAATGGCGGCAATGGGGGCGTGCGCCTCGGCGTGGTGGGTGTCGATCTCGCTGTCCATCAGCGACTCGATTTCATGGGCGTTCAGGTTGCCCGACACCATCATGCGCAGGTAGTCGGTCATGAACTCCACCACGTGGTGGTCACTGCCCACGGCAGGGTATTTTTTGAAGATAGCCGACTCGTGGGGCGACTCCACGTCGCCCTCAATCGCCATCAAGCCCTCTTTACGGGCTTTTTGCAAAATCTCATACAGCAGCGACAGCAACTCCAGATAGCGTGCTTTGGTGTACTTAGAGCCTTTGAGTGCCTGCGGCAGCAGTGCCATGGAGGCTTTGAGCACCTTGGACTGGTTGTTCACGGCGAATGCACCCAAGGCACCGCCGAAGATGGTGATCATCTCAAACGGCAATGCGTGCAAGATCACGGAGATGTTGCCACCGTGAAAGATGTACACCCCGAAGATGCAACCCATGGAGACGACGTAGCCGATGATAACGTTCATGTCTGGATTTAAATAGTTGCAGTGTTGTGCGGGGGAATGGCCAAGCCAGCGGTTTAACCCCGTGTGTAAATGTATCGGATTTGTGGAGAATCGCTTCAAAAAGAAGCGCCCTAAAAAGTCGGCAAATCCGGCTTTGGGGTCGTGGCCTGGGGGGCTATCCTGCTGCAACCCTAGATACAAGGCTGTACAACCATGACCGATCTGCTGGATGCCAGCCCTGCGCAGCAAGCCCTTGGTGAGCCCATGGATGCACAGCTGGACCAGGCCATGGCCGCGCACCAGCGCTGGGACTTCGTGCAGGCTGAAGGCCTGTACCGGGACCTGCTGCAGTCCCACCCCCACCATGCCGACGCCAACCACAACCTGGGCATCTTGCTCGCAGTGCAGTTGCTGCGCCCCGAGGAAGCCTTGCCGTACTTCGAGGCCGCGCTGAACGCCGACGCCGCGCGCGCGCAGTTCTGGTTCAGCTACATCGACGGCCTCATCCGCTGCCAGCACTTTGGCCTGGCGCGCCAGGTGCTGCCGCTGGCCCAGGGCCTGCTGCCGGTGCAACGCAACGCCTTGGTGGAGCGCCTGCCCGCCGTGCCGTTGCCGGTCGCCGTACCCACGGACCCTTCAGGCGCTGAAAAGCAGGCCCTGGTGCGCCTGTTCAACCAGGGCGACTACGTACAGGGCGAGGCCAGCGCCCGCGCCATGGTGCAGCGCTATCCGCACAGCGGCTTCGCCTGGAAGGCGTTGGGCACCATGCTGCAACCGCAGGGCAAGAAAGAAGAGGCGCTGCAGGCCAAGATCCAGGCGGTGCAGTTGCTGCCGGACGATGCCGAAGCCCTGTGCAACCTGGGCCGTGCCTATTTTGAGCTGGGCCAGACGCAGGCCTCCATCGACGTGCTGCGCACCTGCGTGGCGGTACGGCCCGACTATGCCGAGGCCTATAACAACCTGGGCCTGGCCCTGAACGCCGACCGCCAGGTGGCCGCTGCGCACACCTGCTTTGCCCAGGCTATCGCTATCCAACCCGACTTTGCCGAAGCCCTCAACAACCTCAGTGGCATCTTCAATGTGCACGGCCTGATCGACGAAGCGCTGGCCGTGCTGACAAAAGCCGTGGCTGCCAAGGGCGACTACCGCATCGCCTTTGACAACCTGCTGTTCGTGCTGAACTACCACCCCGACAAAAGCGCGCAAGAGATCTACCAAAGCTACGCCGAGTACGAGCGCCGCTTTGGGCGGCCGCACCGGGCCGAATGGGCACCCCACCGCAACAGCCGCAGCCCAGGCCGCCGCCTCAAGGTGGGCTATGTGTCGCCCGACTTCAAGAACCATGCCTGCGCCTTGTTCATGGAGCCCTTGCTGGCCCACCACGACCCGGCACAGGTCGAGCTCTACGCCTATGCCGAGCTGACCCATGAAGATGCCGTCACCCAGCGCTTCAAACAGCGCGTGGACCACTGGGTGCCCACCCGGGGCCGCAGCGATGAGGCCGTGGTAGAGCGCATCCGCGCCGATGGTATCGACATTTTGGTGGACGCCGCCGGGCACAGCTCTGGCAACCGGCTGGGCGTGTTTGCGCGCAAACCGGCCCCGGTGTCCGTCAGCTGGATGGGCTATGGCACCACTACCGGCCTGAAAGCCATCGACTACTACCTGACCGACGCACACAGCGCCCCGGCGGGCAGCGAGGCCCTGTTTTCTGAAGTGCCCTGGCGCTTGAAGGACAGCTGCTTTGTGGTCTACCGCCCCAACCCGGCGATGGGCGACGTCAGCCCCTTGCCCGCCCTGGCGAACGGCTACGTCACCCTGGGCACCTTGACCCGTGGCGTGCGTATCAACCACCACACTATCCGCGTTTGGGCGCAGATACTGCTGCGCCTGCCCACAGCCCGGCTGGTGATCGACAGCAGCTCTTTCAAAGACGGCAACGTGGTCGAAGCCCTGGCCGACAAGTTCACCGCCCACGGCATTGCCCGCGAGCGGCTGCAGATCGGCTTCAACAGCCCGCCCTGGGACGTGCTGCGCGGCATCGACATCGCGCTGGACTGCTTTCCGCACAACTCGGGCACCACCCTGTTCGAGTCGCTCTACATGGGCCTGCCGTTCGTCACCCTGGCGGGCCGCCCCAGCGTGGGCTGCATGGGCAGCGCCATCCTGCACGGCCTGGGCCGGTCTGAGTGGGTCGCCCACACCGAAGACGGCTACGTGGACACCGTGGTGGCCCTGGCCAGCGACCTGCCCGCCCTGGCCCAGGTGCGTGCCACCCAGCGCAGCCGCATGCAGGCCAGCTGCCTGATGGACGAAGCGGGCTTTGCGCAGCGGGTGGAGCAGGCCTACCGCCATATGTTCAAACACTGGTCCACGCAGGTAGAGATTGCGCAACCAGCTATTAAAAAAGTAGCAAACGGCAGCATGCCAACCGACCAGGAAATGAAGCTGCTGGCCACGCTGTTTGCCGACCGCGACTACACCGAAGGCGTGCAAGCCGCGCAAGACCTGGTGCGGCGCTACCCCCGCCACGGCTTCGGTTGGAAGGCCCTGGGCGCCATGCTGCACCCGCTGGGCCGGGCCGACGAAGCCCTGGCCGCCAAGCGCAAAGCCGCCGATCTGATGCCGCAAGACGCCGAGGCCGCCTGCAACCTGGGCCAATCGCTGCAAGACATGGGGCAGTTCCCGGCTGCTGAAAAGAGCCTGCAGCGCGCCCTGGCCCTGCGCCCCGACTACGCCGAGGCGCACAACAACCTGGCCATCGCCTACCAAAAATGGGGCCGCGTGGCCGAGTCGGTGCAGCACTTCCAGGCCGCGCTGGCCCTGCAGCCGCAAAGCTACTGGATCTTTGACAACTACCTGTTCACCCTGAACTACCACCCCGACCTGGGCGCAGACCGCATTTATGACGCCTATGCCGACTACGAGCGCCGCTTTGGCGACCCCCACCGGGCTGACTGGCAGCCGCATACCAACCCGCGCCAACCCGGGCGGCGGCTCAAGGTGGGCTATGTATCGCCCGACTTCCGGGCCCATTCGTGCAGCTATTTCGTTGAGCCCCTGCTGGCCCGCCACGACCCGGCAGTGGTTGAGGTCACCGCCTACGCCGACCTGAACGTGGAAGACGCCATGGCAGACGCCGTGACCCAGCGCTACCGCCAGCACGTAGCGCACTGGGTGCCCACCCGGGGTTTGAGCGACGCGGCCCTGGCCCAGCGCATCCGCGCCGACGGCATTGACATCCTCGTGGACATTGCCGGGCACACCGTGGGCAACCGCCTGGGCGTGTTTGCGCGCAAACCGGCCCCGGTGTCCATCAGCTGGATGGGCTACGGCTACACCACCGGCCTGCGCGCCGTGGACTACTACCTGACCGACGCCGCCAGCACCCCCGAGGGCAGCGAGGCGCTGTTTTCCGAAGAGCTGTGGCGGCTGCCGGACAGCGGCTTCACCGCCTACCGGCCCGCCGAGGGCATGGGCGATGTCAGCGCCTTGCCCGCCCTGGAGCGCGGCTACGTCACCCTGGGCACGTTGACCCGGGGCGTGCGCGTCAATGCCCACACCATCCGCGTCTGGGCGCACATACTGCTGCGCCTGCCCCAGTCGCGCATCGTGCTGGACAGCCGCTCGTTCCAGGACGCGTCGGTGCAAGAAGACGCCATCCAGAAATTCACCGCCTACGGCATCACCCGCGACCGCCTGCAGATCGGCTTCAACAGCCCGCCTTGGGACGTGCTGCGCGGCATCGACATCGGGCTGGACTGCTTTCCGCACAACTCCGGCGCCACGCTGTTCGAGACCCTGTACATGGGCCTGCCCTTTGTCACCCTGGCGGGCCGCGCCAGCGTGGGCCGCATCGGCAGCGCCATCCTGCACGGCGTGGGCCACCCGGAATGGATCGCCCAGACCGAAGACGACTACGTGGACCGTGTGCTGGCCCTGGCCAGCGACCTGCCCGCGCTGGCCCGCACCCGTGCCACGCTGCGGGCGCAAATGCAGGCCAGCGTCCTGATGGACGAGACCGGCTTTGCGCGCAAGGTCGAGGCCGCCTATGGCCAGATGTTTGCCCGCTGGGCCGACCGCACCGCCCCGGACGCGGTGGAGCCGCTGCCCGGCGTGGACGCCATGCACCACCTGGTGCGCCTGTTCCAGGCCCAAGACTTCACGGCGGGCGCACAGGCCGCGCAGGCCCAGGTGGCGCGCTATCCCCGCCATGGCTACAGCTGGAAGCTGCTCGGCTCGTTTTTGCACCAGCTGGGCCAGATGGATGCCGCCCTGCACGCCAAGCAGCGCGCCGTGCAGCTGCTGCCTGACGACGCCGAAGCCCTGTTCAACCTGGCCCGGGCCTGCGAGCAGCAAGGCCAACCTGCCCAGTTGGCCCAGGCCGAGCGCCACTACCGCCGGGTGCTGGCCCTGCAGCCTCTGGATGCCGAAGCCCAGCACAACCTGGGCAACACCCTGGTCGGCCAGGGCCGCGCAGCCGAGGCCATCCCCTGCTACCGCGAGGCCCTGCGTTTGCAACCGGACTTCATCGCCGCGGCCGAAAGCCTGGGCGGCTTGCTGGTGGAGGCGGGTGGGCTGCTGGAGGCCGAGTCCGTCTGGCGCGGCCTGCTGCAGCGCAAACCGGGTGACCTGCAAGCAGCCGTGCAGCTGGGCCGGGTGCTGCAGCGGCAGGGGCGGCGCGCCGAGGCTGCCATCAGCTTTGGCAACGCGGTGCAGGCAGACGACGACAGCGTGCAGGCCCACTTTCGGCGCGGCAACCTGCAGGCCGAGCTGGGCCACCACGTGCAGGCCGAGGCCGCATTCCGCCGGGGGCTGGAGCAGGCCCCCGAGTCGGCCGAAATCTGGTGCAACCTCAGCGGCAGCCTGAAAGAAATGGGCCGCCTGGTGGAGGCCGAGGCCGCCGTGCTGCGCGCCCTGCAGATCCAGCCCGACCTGACCGCCGCCTGGGCCAACCACGCCGTGGTATTGCTAACCCAGGGCCGCGTGGCCGAGGCGGTGCAGAGCTTTCAAAAAGTGCTGGCGCGGGAGCCGAAGAATGCGCTGGCCTTCTCCAGCATGCTGTTTGCGCTGAACTACGACCCGGACCAGTCCGCCGAGGCCATTTTTGCCAGCTACGCCGAGTTTGACCGCCGCTTTTGCGCCATCCACCGGCAAGACTGGGCCGCGCACAGCAACGACCGCAAGCCCCTACGTCGCCTGCGGGTGGGCTATGTCTCGCCCGACTTTCGCCAGCATTCCTGCACCTTCTTCATGGAGCCGCTGCTGGCCCACCACGACCCGGCCCAGGTGGAGGTGTTTGCCTACGCCGACCTGGCCTATGAAGACGCCGCCACCCAGCGCTACAAACAATATGTTTCGCACTGGGTGTCCACCCGGGGCATGGGGGATGCGGCGCTGGCCCAGCGCATCCGTGCCGACGGCATCGACGTGCTGGTGGACGTGGCCGGACACAGCGCGGGCAACCGGCTGGGCGTGTTTGCGCGCAAACCGGCCCCGGTGTCCCTGAGCTGGATGGGCTTTGGCTACACCACCGGCCTGCGCGCCATCGACCACTACCTGACCGACGCCGCCAGCGCCCCCGAGGGCAGCGACCACCTGTTTGCCGAAGTGCCCTGGCGTTTGCCAGACACCTGCTTCACCGCCTACCGCCCCGGCCCGGCCATGGGCGATGTCAGCCCCCTGCCTGCGCTACAGCGCGGCTACGTCACCCTGGGCACGCTGACCCGCAGCGCCCGCATCAACGCCCACACCGTGCGGGTCTGGACCCAAGCGCTGCAGCGCCTGCCCACCGCCCACATCGTGATCGACAGCAGCTCGTTCCGCGACCAGGCGGTGCAAGACGCGCTGGTGCAGCAGTTTGTGGACCAGGGCATTGCGCCTGAGCGTCTGCACATCGGCTACACCAGCCCGCCGTGGGATGTGCTGCGTGGCATCGACATCGGGCTGGACTGCTTTCCGCACAACTCGGGCACTACTTTGTTCGAGACCCTGTACATGGGGTTGCCGTTCGTCACCCTGGCGGGCCGCCCCAGCGTGGGCCGCATCGGCAGCTCCGTGCTGCACGGCGTGGGCCACCCGGAATGGATTGCGCAGACCGAAGCCGAATACGTAGACATACTGGTAACCCTGGCCAGCGACCTGCCTGCGCTGGCCCACACCCGCGCCACGCTACGGGCGCAGATGCAGGCCAGCAGCCTGATGGACGAAGTTGGCTTTACCCGCAAGGTCGAGGCCGCCTATCGCCAGATGTTCCAACAGTGGATGGAGAAAAACCCATGAAAGCCGTGATTCTGGCCGGGGGCCTGGGCACCCGCATTTCCGAGGAAACCCACCTCAAACCCAAACCCATGATCGAGATCGGCGGCAAGCCCATCCTGTGGCACATCCTGAAGATGTACTCGGCCCACGGCGTGAACGAGTTCGTCATCTGCTGTGGCTACAAGGGCTACATCATCAAAGAGTACTTTGCCAACTACTTTTTGCACATGTCCGACGTGACCTTCGACATGGCCAGCAACCGCATGGAAGTCCACCACAAACACGCCGAGCCCTGGAAGGTCACGCTGGTGGACACCGGCGACGACTCCATGACCGGCGGCCGCCTGAAGCGCGTGGCCGACTACGTGCAAGACGACGCCGCCTTCTGCTTCACCTATGGCGACGGCGTGTCCGACGTGGACATCAGCGCCAGCATCGCCTTCCACCACCAGCACGGCAAATTAGCCACCGTGACCGCCGTGCAACCCCCTGGCCGTTACGGCGCGCTGCGCATGGAGGGCGATGTGGTGCAGGGCTTTACCGAAAAGCCGCGCGGTGACGGTGGGTTGATTAACGGCGGCTTCTTCGTGCTGTCGCCCAAAGTGTTGAACCGCATTGCCGGCGACGGCACCAGCTGGGAGCTGGAGCCCCTGACCAGCCTGGCCGCCGACGGCCAGCTCATGGCGTTTGAACACACGGGTTTCTGGCAGCCGATGGACACGCTGCGCGAGAAAAACCTGCTGGAAGAGCTGTGGCTGTCCGGCAAAGCGCCTTGGAAAACATGGTGATGTGGACCGATACCCCGATTTTCCTCACCGGCCACACCGGCTTCAAAGGCGGCTGGCTGGCCCTGTGGCTGCACGCGCTGGGGG
>CANFZJ010000004.1 GCA_947451445.1 Comamonadaceae bacterium | reverse complement strand
TACAGGTTGGCGGCAATTTCCACCACGTCGTTGCCGGTGGCGGCGGCGGGGTCCAGCGACAGCAGGTTGTTCATGCTGAAGCCGACGATGAGCTGGTCGTCCGGGGTTTTGGCATGGCTGGCAACGGCCAGTGCGCTCAGGGCCAGGGCCAGGGTGCATTGGCGCAGCAAGGGGGCGTTTTTCACGGGTGTCTCCTGAAAGGGGCGGTGGGGCCAGTGCTCAATAGCTTTGAACGGTATGGGCTTCAATGTAGGCAAAGTTGATGTCTTCGCCCAGGCCCGGCAGCTGCGACAGGTGTACATAGCCGTCGGCATCCATCGGGTCGGCCAGGGTGTTCAGGTAGGCGGGCACCTCGTCGTAGTCCAGGAAGGGGTGCAGCAGACCGCGCTCGTACCAGCGGCAATTTTTGATGGCGGCACAGACCGCCAGGTTGGCCGCGCCGTTGCCATGCACCTCGCACTGCATACCAAAAGACTCGGCCAGATGGGCCACCTTCAGCGTGGGTGAGATGCCGCCCACGCCTGGCACACCGGCACGCAGGATGTCGCAGGCACCGGCGCGTACCCAGTCGGCGCGGCTGTGGTGCTTGCCCGACAGGCTTTCGGGCCCGACGATGGGGATGTCCAGCTGGTCGGCCAGCCAGGCGTAGGAGGCCATGCTCTGCTCGTTCATCATCTCCTCGAACCAGGTGAAGTTCAGCTTCTCCAGTGCGCGGCCAATGGTCAAGGCGTCGATGCGGCTGTAGTTGTGGTAGCCGTCCAGCATCAGCGGGACGTCCGGGCCGACGGCTTCGCGCACGGCGGCGCAGGCCTTGATGTCCATCGGCACGCTGGGCGCGAACGACACCGGGGGCATCCAGGTGTGCAGCTTGATGGCTTGGTAGCCGCGTGCCACCAGCTTCAGGGCGAAGTCGCCGTATTCCTGCGGGGTGGACAGGCCACCGGGCAGCTCGTCGCCGCACATGGTGCTGCCGTACGCAGGCACTTTGTCGCGGTAGCCGCCGACCAGGCGGTACACCGGCTGGCCCAGGGCGCGCCCGGCCAAGTCCCACAGGGCCTGGTCCACTGCGGCCAGCGCGCGGTCGGTCAGCTGTCCGGCGCTGCCGCGCTGCCAGTGTTCCAGACCGTGCCAGATGTGTTCGCGCTGGAACGGGTTTTGGCCGATCAGCACCTTGCGCACAAAGGCGTCCAGTACGTGCTTGCGCAGCACTTCGCAGGGCGCAAAGGCGTAGCCGCAATGGCCTTCGTCGGTGGTGATGGTCAGCAAGGCCAGCTTGCCCAGGCCCTCGGGACCGGGGTGCGAATGGCCTGCTGTGTCCACCGAGCGGCGGGTGGGGTAGGTGAACTCTGTGCCGTGCACGCGGGTGATTTTCATAAGGCTCTTTCTAAATGGTCGGTCGTCAGACTTTATAGAATTCTAGGCAACACGTCAGACGTGTTGAATGGGTGTAAACCCTTAATAAAGAGCCGAAATGTCTTTGGGTATGGCCTGCATCAGTCGTCAGGTGGGTGACCGTGGGGGCGCGTGGGCCGCGTTATAGTGACCGGCTACCCACTGCGTCTGTCCTGCCATGAGCACCTTGCTGCAAGAACCACCCACACGTGCCAAAAGCCAGCCCCAGCGCGTTGTGGAGGGTGTCTCCGAGCGCATCCACAGTGGGGCCCTGAAGCCGGGTGACCGGGTGCCGCCCGAGCCGGGGCTGATGCGTGAGTTCAACGTCAGCCGTACCGTGGTGCGCGAGGCCATGTCGCGTTTGCAGGCCAGCGGTCTGGTTGAAACCCGGCAAGGCGTGGGCACTTTTGTACTGGCAACCCCTGCGCCCGAGCCCCTGCTGGCCATTGCTTCGCGCAATGTGCAGATCCGCCAGAAACTGGCCATGCTGGAGCTGCGCATCAGCCTGGAATCCGAGGCCGCCAGCCTGGCGGCGGTGCGCCGCCGTGACGAGCATCTGCAAGCCATGCGCGCAGCGCTGGACGCGTTCGATGCGCAGCGCCGTGCCGGTGGCAGCACCACCGAGCACGACTTCCAGTTCCACGTGCAGATTGCTGCCGCCACCGGTAACGAGTACTTTCAGGAAGTGCTGCGCAGCCTGGGCAACGCCACGATTCCACGCAACCCGTCTGAAGGCGCGCAGGCCGTCAGCCCGGCCAACGCGGACCAGCCCGCCGCCCGCTTTGGCGAGGCCCAGCCCATGCTGGAAAGCGGCAAGGCGATCACGCAGCGCGAGCACGAGGCGATCTATGACGCCATCCAGCGCAGCGATGCCGCCGCCGCCCGTGCCGCCATGTTCATGCACCTGAGCAACAGCCGGGAACGCATGCGCAGCAGCAGCGCCAGCGTCAGCAAAGACCAAGGACTTGGCTCCAAATAACTTTCCCATTTGTGCAGGCCCTACCGGGCGCGCTGCGGCGTTGCTTGTCGCTTGCAGTGCTCGCACTGCGGCACGCCAAGCGCCTTGCATCGCATCCCGCTAGGATCGCCCAAATAGGGAAATTATTCGGAACCAAATCCTAAACATCTGCTGCATGCCCTGCATGCGCAGGGCATGCAGGGCCGCCACAAAACCCTGTGGTACAGGGTATTTACCGATGCAGCGCTATTTTTTGCTTCTTACTATCGCCTATGTCGTCTGACGACTGACGTAGTACTGCTAATTCTCACTTCTAGCCATTGGAAAACCCGCTTATGCATAAAAAATTACTCGCTGTCCTGGTTCTGGGCAGTTTCGCCGGGGCCGCATCGGCCCAATCCAGCGTCACCCTGTATGGCATTGCCGATGCCTGGGTTGGCCAAACCAAAAACAAGGTTGGTGCCACGCCCGCAGGCACGGGCATGGTGGTGGACAGCGGGGGCGCCCAGGCCAGCCGCTGGGGTCTGCGCGGCATGGAAGACCTGGGGGGCGGCTTGCAGGCCAAGTTTGTGCTGGAGCAGGCGATCAGCCTCGACGACGCGACCACCACCACCGTGTCCAAGTCCAACGTGGGCTTTAACCGCGCCGCCTACCTGGGTTTGTCGGGGGATTTTGGCGAGCTGCGCCTGGGCCGCATGCTGGGCGCTTTTGACGCACTGCGCGGTTCGACCAACCAGCTGTACGACTCGTCGGGCTTTGCATCGACCGGCCAGGTCTGGGGCGCGGGCACGACCGCTGCCAACGGCCTGCCTGCCGTGACCGGCAGCGACTACCTGGCGCGCGGCAACAACACGGTGTACTACGCGTCGCCCACCGCCGCAGGCTTCCGTGGCTCGTTCAGCTACAGCGCCGGCGAAGGCCTGACCACCGCCACCGACGCACCGCGCATGGCCAGCGGCCATGTGGAATACGCCTCCGGTCCGTTGCGCATCGGCTACGGTCGCCAGGTGGAGCACTACACCACCGGCATGAACCACTTCCACATCGTGGCCGGGCACTACAACTTTGGCCCGGCCCGGCTGGTGGCGGCTGTCCAGCGGCAGAGCGATGAACGCGTGGCGGGATACCAGAAGTCCAACGAATGGCAACTGGGCGTGGACGCACCGTTCGGCCAGGCCACCGTGGCCGTGGGCTACGCCAGCGCCAAGACCGAAAACGCGGCGGGCCGCAAGGTGGTGGACGCCAATGGCCTGAGCCTGATGGGCACCTACGACCTGTCCAAGAGCACCCGCCTGTACACCGCCTACCGCAAGCTGAAGGTGGAGCGCGCCGACGGCAGCACCACGCTGGATGCCGCGCGCCTGGGCGTGGGCATGACTTACAAGTTCTAATGAAAATAGCTACCAGCGCATACAGAATATGCGCTGGTAGCTATTAAAAATATAGCAAATGGCCCGGGCCAGGCAAGCGCGCTTACACCGCGCCGTGCGCCTCCACGTACAGCGCGTACAGCGAATGGCTGCTGGCCATGTACAGGCGGTTGTTCTTCGGGCCGCCGAAGCTCAGGTTGGCGCAGCGCTCGGGCAGTTGGATGAAGCCAATGGCTTTGCCCTGCGGGTTGAAGATCTTCACCCCGTCCAGTTCTTCCGGTTTGCCCTGCAGCTGGAAGACCTTGTGGGCGCCCACGGTGCTGGGTTCCGCCTGCAGCGCGCCGTTACTGCCCCAGCCGCACCACAGGTTGCCGTCGCGGTCCACCCGAAAGCCGTCCAGTGCACCAGCGCCCACGGCGTCGATCAGCTTGCTTTTGTTCGACAGACTGCCGTCGGCTGCCACGTCGTAGCTCCAGATGCTGCGGTTCGGCGTGCCTTTCCATTCGACCACGTAGAGCTTTTTTTCGTCCGGTGAAAACGCCAGGCCGTTGGGGTTGACCAGATCGGTCAGCATGGCGCTGATTTTGCCGTCCGGCGTGATGCGGTAGACGTTGGTGCTGGCCTGCTCGGGCTTGGCGCGCGTGCCTTCCCATTCGCCGTTGATGCCAAACAGCGGGTCGCTGAACCAGATGCTGTCGTCTGACTTGACCACGATGTCGTTGGGCGCGTTCAGGCGTTTGCCCTCAAAGTTGTCGGCCAGCACGGTGATTTTGCCGTCGCGTTCGGTGCGCACCACCCGGCGGGTGACCGAGTGTTCGCAGCTGAGCAGACGGCCCTGGCGGTCGCGGGTGTTGCCGTTGGCGTAGTTGGCGTTTTCTTTGTGCACCGTGAACTGCTGGGTCGCCTCGTCAAACTTCATCAGGCGGTTGTTGGGGATGTCGCTGAGTAGCAGGTAGCCGGGCTTGCCGGGCGTGGCGTTCGGAAAGTACACCGGGCCTTCGGCCCAGCGCATGCCGGTGCCCAGCTGCTCCACCGTGCTGCTGTAGATACGGTATTTGGTAAAGCTGGGGTCCAGCACCAGCACCGAGGGGTCGGGGTAGCGCTGCTGGGGTTTGAACTCGAACGACTGCGCGCCGGCTGCACCGCCCACGGCGGCGAGGCTGGCTCCCAGGCTGGTTTGCAGAAAGCGTCGGCGTGTTGGGTGATGGGGTTGTAGCATGTTTTTTCTCCTGTAAATGGCTGTTGGTGTAGATAGGTTGTGCAGTGATAGCTATAAAAATGGTAGTGTTTGTGTTCAGCCCGGCATCGCGCCGGACTTCTTGACCAGCTCGGCCCAGCGCGGAATTTCCTTGGCCATGTGGGCGGCCAGCTCTTCGGGGCTGCTGCCGACGATGTTCATGCCCAACTGGTCCACCAGCTTGGCGTGCACGTCCGGGCTTTTCAGGGCCTTGACGATTTCGCTGTTCAGGCGCTGGACGATGGCCTTGGGCGTGCCCTTGGGGGCGTACACGGCTTGCCAGGACGACATTTCAAACCCCGCCACGCCGGACTCGACCATGGTGGGCAGCTCCGGGGCCAGGGCAATGCGCTTACCGGTGGTCACGGCGATCAGCTTCAGCCGCCCGGCCTTGGCCAACGGCAGCGCGGCAGTCATCTGGTCGAACATGAACGGCACCTGGCCCGAGGCCACGTCGGTCAGCGCCGGGGGCGTGCCTTTGTAGGGCACATGGGTCAGCGGTACGCCCACCATGTCGCCAAACATTTCGCCCGCCAGGTGGGTGGAGGTGCCCGCGCCGGACGAGGCAAACAGGCGTTTGGACGGGTCTTTTTTCAGCAGCGCGATGAGCTCGGCCACGGTGTTGACGCCCAGGGACGGGCTGATGATGAGCACATTCGGCAGCGAGGCGACCAGGCAGACGGGTTCGAAGTCCTTCACCGGGTCGTAGGACAGGTTTTTGTACAGGCTGGCGTTGATGGCGTGGGTGCTGATGGTGCCGCCCATCAGCGTGTAGCCGTCGGCCGGGGCCTTGGCCACGAACGATGCCCCAATGCCACCGCCCTGGCCGGGCTTGTTGTCCACGATGACCGACTGCTTCAGCGCTTCGCCCAGCTTTTGCGCCAGCGTGCGGCCAATGATGTCGGTCGATCCGCCGGGGGTGAACGGCACCACGTAGGTGATGGTTTTGGCGGCGGGCCAGTCTTCGGCCAGGGCGGCGCGGGGCAGCAGGGTGGCGCTGGCCAGGGCCAGCAGGGCGGTGCGGCGGGTGGTAGGCATAGTTTTTTGTCTCCGGTTTTCTTTTTTGGGGGGGATTCAGCGGCCGTTGGCGGCGCGCCAGGTCGCGAAGTCGGTGCGGGCCTGCGCATCGGTGGGCGGGTACAGGCCGATGATGGAACGGCCGCCCAGCACCTGTTCGGTCACAAAGTCTTCAAAAGCGGTCATCTCGGTGGCCTCGGCCGCAATCTCGTCGGCCAGGTGGGCGGGGATGACGATCACGCCTTCGGCGTCGCCTACCACCACGTCACCGGGGAATACGGGCGCGTCGCCGCAGCCAATCGGCACGTTGATGTCGATGGCCTGGTGCAGCGTCAGGTTGGTGGGGGCCGAGGGGCGCTGGTGGTAGGCGGGCATGCCCAGCTTGGCGATGTCCGGCGCGTCGCGAAAACCGCCGTCCGTCACCACCCCGGCCACGCCGCGCACCATCAGGCGCGACACCAGAATGCCGCCGGCCGATGCGGCGCGCGCTTCTTTGCGGCTGTCGATGACCAGCACCGCACCGGGCGGGCAGTCTTCCACCGCCTTGCGCTGCGGGTGGTCGCGGTCCAGAAACACGTTGATGCCGTTCAGGTCTTCCCGGGCGGGCATGTAGCGCAGCGTGAAGGCCTCGCCCACCATATTGGGCAGGTTGGGGTTGAGCGGGCGCACGTCCTGGATGAACTGGTTGCGCAGGCCGCGCTTGAACAGGGCGGTGCACAGGGTGGCGGTGCTGACTTTGGCCAGCAGGGCGCGGGTGGATGCTTGCAAGAGATGTCTCCGGTGGGGGGATTTAAAAAATGTCTGGCTCGCCCACAGGCGCGCCAAATTCGGTTTCCAGAAAGTCGAAGTCGGCGCCTTTGTCGGCCTGCATGGTGTGTTTGGAGAACATCCAGCCGTAGCCGCGCTCGAAGCGGGGGGGCGGGGCCTGCCAGGCGGCGCGGCGCAGGGCCAGTTCGGCGTCGCTCACCTCCAGGTGGATGCTGCGGGCGGCCACGTCCACCGTGATCAGGTCGCCGGTTTTGACCAGCGCCAGCGGGCCGCCGATGTAGGCCTCGGGGGCGGCGTGCAGGATGCAGGCGCCGTAGCTGGTGCCGCTCATGCGCGCATCGGACAGGCGCAGCATGTCGCGCACGCCCTGCTTTACCAGCTTGGTGGGGATGGGCAGCATGCCCCACTCGGGCATGCCGGGGCCGCCCTGGGGCCCGGCATTGCGCAGCACCATGATGTGCTCGGCGGTGACGTCCAGGTTTTCGTCCTCCACCGCGGCCTTCATGCTCGGGTAGTCGTCGAACACCAGGGCCGGGCCGGTGTGTTTCAGGAACTGCGGTGCGCAGGCGCTGGGCTTGATGACCGCGCCGTCGGGCGCGATGTTGCCGCGCAGCACGGCCAGCGCGCCTTCTGTGTAGAGCGGGTTGTCCAGCGTGCGGATCACGTCGTCGTTGAAGACCTGGGCCTCGGCAATGTTCTCGCCGATGCTGCGGCCGGTGACGGTGTTCGCGTCCAGCTGCAGGTAGCGGCCCATGCGGTTCATCAGGCCCGGCAGGCCGCCCGCGTAGTAGAAGTCTTCCATCAAATACGTGTCGCCGCTGGGCCGGATGTTGGCCAACACCGGCACGCGGCGGCTGAAGGCGTCAAAGTCGTTCAGGTCCACCGCGCAGGCAGGCCCGGCGCGGCGCGACATGGCCACCAGGTGGACGATGGCGTTGGTCGAGCAGCCCATGGCCATGGCCACGGCAATGCCGTTTTCAAAGGATTTGCGGCTCAACATGCGCTGGGGTGTCAGGTCTTCCCAGACCATCTCGACAATGCGGCGGCCGCTCTCGGCGGACATGCGGGGGTGGTTGGCGTCGGGCGCGGGGATGCTGGACGCACCGGGCAGCGTCATGCCGATGGCTTCGGCAATGCCCATCATCGTGGCGGCGGTGCCCATGGTCATGCAGGTGCCGTGGCTGCGCGCAATGCCGCCCTCCACGCCCAGCCACTCGGTCTTGCTGATCTTGCCTGCGCGGCGGTCGTCCCACAGCTTCCAGGCGTCCGAGCCGGAGCCCAGGATCTGCCCGTTGTAGTTGCCGCGCAGCATCGGGCCCGCAGGCAGGTAGATGCAGGGCAGGCCCGCGCTGATGGCGCCCATCACCAGGCCGGGCGTGGTTTTGTCGCAGCCGCCCATCAGCACCGCGCCGTCCACCGGGTGGCTGCGCAGCAGCTCTTCGGTTTCCATGGCCAGCATGTTGCGGTACAGCATGGTGGTGGGTTTGACGAAGGCCTCGGCCACCGAGATGGCGGGCAGCTCCACCGGGAAGCCACCGGCCTGCAGGATGCCGCGCTTCACGTCCTCCACCCGCTGCTTGAAGTGGGTGTGGCAGGGGTTCAGGTCCGACCAGGTGTTGACGATGGCGATCACCGGCTTGTCCACCCAGTCGATAGGCGCGTAGCCCATTTGCATGGTGCGGGAGCGGTGGCCAAAGGAGCGCAGGTCGTCAGGCGCAAACCAGCGGGCGCTGCGCAGGGATTCGGGGGAGCGGTGTGTCATGAAAAGCATTAAAACACTAATGTATTAGCTGGGTCAATGCGAGAATTCCATGCATGAACGTGCAAGACAAGACCCGCCTCGACCGCTCGCGCCAGGCCGCCCCCCAGGTGTTTGAGCAGCTGCGCGAATCCATCGTGTCGCTGGCCATGGTGCCCGGCACCGTGCTGGCCCGCGACGCCCTGGCCCAGCAGTTCGGCCTGAGCCAGACGCCCATCCGCGACGCGCTGATGAAGCTGGGCGAAGAAGGTCTGGTGGACATCTTTCCGCAGCACGCCACCGTGGTCAGCCGCATCGACATCGGCGCGGCCCGGCAGGCGCATTTTTTACGCAAGTCGATCGAGCTGGAGGTGGTGCGCAGCCTGGCGGCCCAGGCCGACCCGGTGCTGGTGGCCAAGCTGCGCGCCCAGATTGACCTGCAGGTGGCGGTGGCCGAGGCCGCCGACTACGGCGAATTCGTCGCCGCCGACCAGGCGTTTCACCAGCAGATGTACCTGGCGGCGGGCGTGCCCGACCTGTGGCGGCTGGTGCGCCGCAACGCCGGCCACGTAGACCGCCTGCGCCGCCTGCACCTGCCCAGCGAGGGCAAGACCCAGGCTATCGTGCGCGACCACCGCCGCATCGTGGAGGCCATCGCCCGGCAAGACCCGCAGGCCGCGCAAGACAGCCTGCGCGAACACCTGTCCGGCACGCTGGGGCAGCTGGAGGAGATTTGCCAGCGCTACCCGGACTACATTTCAAAATAAGCACAAAAATAGCCTCTAGCGCACTATTGGTATGCGCTGATAGCTATTAAATACGTAGCAAATTTATTTCGGCCACAGCACCCACAGCTTGAGCGGCTGCTTGATGCGCCCGGCAAAGTCGCCTGCCTCGGGCCCCCAGCCAGCGAAGTAGTCGGCCCGTACCGCGCCGTTGATGGCGCTGCCGGTGTCCTGGGCAAGTACCAGCTTTTGCAGGGCTACCAAGGGGCCGGGCGAGGCCAGCCAGACCGGCGTGCCGTAGGGGATGCTGGCCGGGTCCACGGCGATGGAGCGGCCGGGGGTCAGCGCCACGCCCTGCGCGCCGCGCGGGCCGTAGGCGGCGTCTTGCTCGGTCAGCGGCTCTTCGCGGAAGAACACGGTGCGCGGGTTGCTCCACAGCAGCTCATTGATGCGCTGCGGGTTTTGCACGATCCAGGCCTTGATGCCGGGCCAGGTGGCGTCGCGCACCAGGCCCTGGTTCAGCAGCCAGGTGCCGACGCTTTTGTACGGCTGGTCGTTGGTGCCCGCAAACGCCAGGCGCACCAGGCGCACGCTGCCGTCGGGCTCGGTGATGCGGACCCGGCCCGAACCCTGGATTTGCAGCACCAGCGCATCCACCGGGTCGCCGATCCAGGCGATGGCGCGGCCTGCCAGCTGGGCTTTGGCTTCGGGCAGGGTTTCCATTTCTTGCCGGGTGTACCAGGGTTTGCGTTGGCCCAGGCTGGCCGGTGGGCGGTACAGCGGCACGGCGGATGCGCTGGTGGGCTGGCGGGTGGCGTCCAGCAGGGGTTCGTAGTAGCTGGTCAGCAGGCCGTCGGAGGCTGCCTGCAGCGGCTCTACCTTGTAGGGTTGCAGGCGGGCGACCATCCAGTCGCGTTGTTCGTTGCCGCTGGCGATGCTGAGGCGGCGCACGTCTTTGCACAGCGGGGCTTGCACCGGGCCGGGCCGCTCGCAGCTTTTCAGCCAGGCGTTCCAGGCTTCGTGCAGCGGGTCTTGGCCAAAGCCGGGCAGCTCGGCCCAGCGCACGGCGGTCCAGCGGCTTTTGCCTTGGGTGATGGGGGCGGGCAGCGGGGCGGTGTCGCCAGTGATGGTGTAGGGCGTGGGCTCTGCCGGGGCGGGCTGCGTGGGGGCGGCGGGCGGGGGGCTGCTGCTGGGCACGTAGTCGGGCATGCGGGTGGCGCAGGCGGCCAGGGTTCCTACAATCGCGGCCATCGTGCAGTGCTGAAGGAGTCGATTCATGGTGTTGTTGTTGTTAGAAGCGCTGGGGGCGGGCTTGGTGCTGGTGCTGATTGTCTGGTGGACGATGTTCTCGGGCCGCAAAAACGGTGAAATCGTCGAAGAAAGCGGCGAAAAGCAAGAGGAAAAATAGCCTCTAGCGCATACGGTATCTGCGCAAGTAGCTATATTTTTTGTAGTAAATTGGCCAGTTCGACGGCCGACTTCACATCCATTTTGTCGAACACCCGGCCCCGGTGTACCTCCACCGTGCGCACGCTGATGTGCAGCTGGTCGGCGATCAGTTTGTTGGGCAGGCCCTGCACCACCAGCTGCATCACATCGCGTTCGCGGTCGGTCAGCTCGCCCATGCGGGCTTGCAGGCCCAGGCGCTCGACGCGGGCCTGCAGGCCATGGGCCGACTGCAGCAGCGCCTGCTCGACCCGGTCTACCAGCAGGTTGTCGGAAAACGGTTTTTCGCAGAAGTCAAAGGCTCCGCGTTTGACCGCGTCCACGGCGGTGGGCACATCGGCGTGGCCGCTGAGGAAGATCACCGGTATCGCCTGGTGGAGGCCGCGTTCGACCATCTTGCCGAACAGTGCCAGCCCGCTCATGCCGGGCATGCGTACGTCCAGCAGCAGGCAGCAGGCTTGCTGCGGCATGGTGCCGCTGTTGAGCATGGATAAAAAGGAATCGGCGCTGGCAAAACCCTCGCTGAACAGGCGGCGCGAGCGCAGCAACCAGGCCAGCGCGTCGCGCACGCTGGCGTCGTCATCAACGATAAAAACGGTGGCGTCTTGGATGGGTTGCATGGTGAATTTACGCAGTCTGGGCCACGGGGAGGGTAAAGCGAAACACGGTGCCCTGGGGCTGGTTCGCGTAAAAGTCTAAAAAACCGCCATGTTGCTCCACTACCGTGCGGCACAGGCTCAGGCCCAGGCCCATGCCCTCTTGCTTGGTGGTGAAGAAGGGGGTGAACAGGCGCTCGGCTACCGCGTCGGGGATGCCGGGGCCCCCATCGGCCACCGAAAACTCCAGCCAGCCCACGGCGTGGGCGGCGCGCAGCGGGGGGCCCGCAGGCACTACGCGCAGGACCAGGCGGCGCGCGCTGATGTCGGGCTGGTCCATGGCCTGCATGGCGTTGCGGGCCAGGTTCAGCAGCACCTGCTCGACCATGGTGTGGTCGCACAGCACCGGCGGCAGCGCAGGGTCCAGGTCGGTCACCAGCTGTACCTGCAGTTTGCGGGCTTGCAGCTGCATCAGCGGCATGATGGCGTCCAGCAGCGACTGGGGGGCGGCCGCCACCCGCGCTTCGGCCCGGCGGCGCACAAAGTCGTGGATGCTTTGGATCACCCGGCCCGCGCGTTCGGCCTGTTCGGCAATCCGGCCCATGGCCATGGTCAGGTCGGCCTCGGCATGGTCGCCGGACTTCAGCAGGTTGAGCGAGCCCGTGGCATAGCTGGAGATGGCGGCCAGCGGCTGGTTCAGCTCGTGACTCAGCATGGAGGCCATTTCGCCCATGGTGGCCAGGCGGGCGGTGGCCTGCAGCCGCTCCTGGCTGGCGCGCGACAGTTCTTCGATGCGGCGCTGCTCGGTCACGTCCACCACGGTGCTCATCCAGCCGGTTTGTGCGCCCTGGGCGTTGATCAGCGCGGCTTCGATCACCAGCACCGGGAAGCGGCTGCCGTCCTTGCGCATGAAGACCGAGTGGTAGCCCTCGCGCGGTGGCCCGCCGCCTGCGTGGCGGATGTCGTGGCGGCGTTGGTATTCCTGGGCCAGCTCGGGCGGCCAGTACGGCGGTTGGCTGTGGCCGCGCAGCTCGGTGGGATTAAAGCCGACCATCTGGCAAAAGGCCGGGTTGACGTAGGTGATGCGCCCGCGCAGGTCGCGTGCGCGCAGGCCGGTCAGCAGCGAGTCTTCCATGGCTTTGCGAAACGCCAGCGCCTCGGCCAGGCCGCGCTCGGCCCGCAGCCGCCGCCGGGTGTCGCGTGCCAGCAGCAGGGTGACGCTGATCAGGGCCAGCGACATCAGCACCACCAGGGCGGTCAGCAGGTTGGGGAACAGACCGGGGGCGTTGCGCCAGCTGTCCATGCGCACCACCAGGGTGTTGCCGGGCAGGTCCAGGAGTTGCCGGGCGGTGAATACCTTGCTGTTGTTGCGGTGGGCCATGCCGCGCAGGGTCAGCCGGGTGCCGTCCGCCTCGGTGAACGAGATTTCCTGGTTGCGGGTGAGCTGGCGGCTGACCAGGCCGCTGAGTATTTCGGGCAGCGAATAGGTGGCCACCACGTAGTCATGGGCGCTGGCGTTTTCTACCAGGGGAATGCACAGGTCCAGCACCTCCATCCCCAGGTTGTCGCGCTGCAGCAAGAAGTAGCTGCCCGAATAGGCCGTGCTCTTGAAGCGTTTGGCGGTGGCGCAGGCCAGGGCCACGTCGGCTTGCGCGTTGTCGCGCCCCAGCACCGAAAAAGCGGGCGGTTGAAAGGGCGACTCCACAAAGGCGAGGGTACGGAGGTCGGGGTCGCGCCACTCCAGCCGCAGCAGCTCGCGGTGGTCGGCCAAAAAGGCGGTCGCCCGCTCCTTCCATACGGCCTGGGTAGGCGCGTGGACTTGCAAGGCCTGCAGGCTTTGCACGTTGCGGGCCAGGCCGCCCCGGATGTCGTTCACCACATCGGCGGTATCGCGTTCCAACCGGTTTTGCACTTCGTTGGCTTCGTAGCGCCCGGCCAGCCAGACCAGCATGGCCAGCATCCCCACCAACAGCAGCAGCAAGACCAGCCACAGAGACCAGCGGTTCCAGAACCGGTCCAACTTGCGCCGTGACCAGGTGGTGGTCGGGGTCATAGGACGCGGTGCTCCAGCGCGGGCAGCTGAGCCCGGCAGGACGCCAGCCGGGCGGCATCCAGCGTGCCCAGCACCACGGCTTCGCCTTCTGCGTGTTCTTCCAGTACCGTGCCCCAGGGGTCGGCCAGCAGGCTGTGGCCCCAGGTGCGGCGGCCGTTTTCGTGCAAGCCGCCCTGGGCCGGGGCCAGCACGTAGGCCAGGTTTTCTACCGCGCGGGCGCGCAGCAGCAGCTCCCAGTGGGCCTGGCCGGTGGTGTGGGTAAAGGCGCTGGGCACCAGCAGCAGGTCGGCCCCCTGGGCGGCGTAGGCGCGGTACAGCTCGGGAAAGCGCAGGTCGTAGCACACGCTCAAGCCGATGCGCCAGCGCTGGCCGTCGCGGGCGGGTAGCTCGAACAGCACGGGCCGGGTGCCCGGCTCCAGTACCCGCGACTCGTCAAAGCGCTCCGTCCCGTTGTCGAAGCGGAACAGGTGGATCTTGTCGTAGCGCGCCACGCAGTCGCCCTGGGGGTTGAAGACCAGCGTGCTGTTGCGCACCCGGCTGCCATCGCCCACAGTGAGGGGCAGGGTGCCGCCCACAATCCACAGGCCCTGCTCGCGCGCTGTGCGGGCTAAAAAGTCTTGCACGGGGCCACCCCCCAAGGCCTCCTGGATACCCAGCTTGTCGGTGTCTTTGCGGCCCAGCAGGCAAAAGTACTCGGGCAGCACTGCCAGCTCGGCGCCTGCCGCAGCGGCCTCGGCCAGCAGCGCCTGGGCGCGGGCCAGGTTGGTAGGCAGGTGGGTGCCAGACACCATCTGGATGGCGGCAACTTTCATCGGCTGGTTCCTGAAGGGCTGGGGGCCTGGGTTTCTGCCACGGGGGTGGATGTGTGTGGCACTTTGGTGATTTTGGGGTCGGCCCAGGTGCCGTCGATGTGGAACTCTTGCGTGGCGGCCTCGGTCAGGGGGCGCTTCAAAAACCATTGCGCCAGAAACGTGCCCAGGCCGATGGCGGGGTTGATGACCGCCGCCACCAGCGAGGCCGTACCGGCGTTCAGGTCGGGCACTACCACCACTTTCAGGTTTTGCGTTTCGCGGCCGATGTCGGCGCTGCCATCCATCAGCACGGCGGCGTTCACGCCCTTCATTTGCAGGTTGTTGGTGGTGGCCGTGCCCTGGTCGATGCGCACGTCGCCACGGATGAAGTCAAAGCCAAAGCCTTCGCTGAACACGTCGCGGAAGTCCAGCGTCAGGCGGCGTGGCAGCGCTTGCAGGTTCAGCACGCCCAGCAGCTTGGCCAGGCCGGGGTCGGCCTTCAAGAACTGGCCGTTGTCCACCGCCAGGTTGAACTGGCCGCCCAGTGTGGGCGTGTCCAGCGCCAGCGGCGAGCCGACCCAGGCCGCCCGCCCTTCCATCACGCCCTTGCCGCGCCGGATGACGCCGGGCATGCCCAGGCGGGTCAGCAGGGCCCCGGCGTCGGCGATGTCGAGTTTGAAGTTCAGCGCCGTGCGGCGCGGCCCTGTGGGGCTGGACTGTGCGGCCACCCAGTTGCCGGTGGCGTTGAGCTGTGCGTCCGGGTTGGACAGGCTGAGTTTGTTCAGCCGCCATTCGCGGCCCCCGGTATCGCCGCTGCGGCGGTTGATGGCGTCCACCTCGAAGCGGCCCAATTTTTTGTCCTTCAGCTGTAGTGCGTCCACCACGATGTCCAGTGCGGGCACGCTGTCCAGCGGGGAGTCTTGTATGGGGTCCACCCCGGCTTCGCCAGGTGCCAGGTTCAGCCGGGCCAGCCGGGCATAGAGGCGGCCTCCGTTGGTGTCGGCGGGCAGGCGGTATTCCAGGTAGCCGCTGAGTTCTTGCGCGTCCACATTGGCCCGCCAGGTGCTGGCGTCGCGGGAGCCGCCCAGCACCAGCGTGTGCAGCGTGCGTCCGCCCACCGTCAGCGCATTGGCACGCAGCGTCAGCTGGGTGGGCAGGTAGCCGTCGGCAGAGGTATCGTTACCTTTCGTGTGCGTGTTGGGCAGTATGGCCTCCCAGGCGTCTACGTTGGCTTGGCCCAGGTTCAGGTTGGCCGATACGCCTCCGTTCGGCAAGGCCACCGGTTCAGCGCTGGGCTGGCCGACGGTGAGCACACCGCGCAGCACCTTGGCCTCGGCCCCGGAAATGTCGCGCACATAGGCCACGCTGGCGATGTTGCCCAGTGCCACGGACAGGTGGTCGCGCAGCGGACCGGATGCGCCGGGCAGCAGGGCGTTGTCCACCCGCAGCAGCAAAGAGGTGTCGGCGGCTTTGTTCAGTGGTGCGGGCAGGTTCAGCGCCAGCCCCTGCAAATTGCTGCGCACGCTGAATTCGGGCACGCCCCGGCGCAGCCCCAACACCGCTGTGTAGGCCGTGCTGCCGCTGGCGTGCTGGGCCAACCAAGGCACAGGCCCCAGGCCGGGGGCCTGGCGCAGCCCGTCCGCCGTGGCCACCCCCTGCAGGCGCAGCAGCGGGCTGGCATCCGCCGTGGCGTTGGGCTGCACCGCGCTGTCGATCTTCACGTCGCCACCCAGCAGGCGGGCCTGGCCCCCGGCCACGGTAAAGCCGGATTCGGTGAAGTTCAGCACCCCCTGGGCTTTGCCTAGGGTGGGTGTGTCCGGGGCTACCAGCAGGTCGTTGCCGGGCAGGGTCAGGCTGCCCTGGGCCTTGCTTTTGTCGATCTGGGTAATGGGCAGCTGCAGGGCCAGCTTGAGATCGGCCATGCCGTTGACGCTGGCCTGCTCCAGCGTTTTGGCGCTGCTGCCTGCCAGGGGGGAGCGCGCCAGCACGCCCAGCATGTCGGCCAGGGGGCCGCGGGCCTGGGCCTTGAAGTCCACCAGCGTGTGGCCGAGGTCGGCAATCTGCACTTCACCTTGGCTGATGTGGACTGCCGCCGCGCCGTGCAGCTTGGCGCTGGCGCGGTGTACCTGCAGGGAGGCGCGGTCGAACACCAGTTCACCGTTCAGCTGTTCCAGCGCGGGCCAGTGCGGGCCGGGGCTGTGGCTGGCGGGGACATAGGCATAGCTGGCGTTTTGCACGTCGGCAGACAGGTGGAACTCACCTTGCTTCGTGGTGTTGTAGGGGAAGTCCCACAGGTCGCCTTTGACGTTGAACTTCACCTTGTTCGAGGTGCCCGCCAGCACCGCGTCGCGCACATAGTTGCGTACTTCGGCGTCCAGCTCCAGTGGCAGATAGCGGTGCACCCGGGCCAGGTTGGCCCGGGTCAGCTGGCCTTGCAGGTCCAGCACGCCGGGGCTGCGCGCGTGGCTGGACGCGTGTACGGGGTCGCTGTGCTGCCAGCGGACTTGCAGCGTACCTGCGCCGTCGGCGTTGGCAAAGCGCAGGTCGCTGGCCTGCACCGCCCAGCCAAAGGGCTGTGGCTGCCAGGCCAGCGTGGCGGACAGCTGGTCAAACGGCACTACCGGGTCGTCAAACACGCCGGGGAACTCCATGCTGCCCTGCTCCTGTGTTCCCAGCGCCAGTGTGGCCTTGCCCCCGGCCTGGGTCAGCGCAAAGTCCACCGTGGCACCGCGTACGCCGGGGCGGCCCAGCGGGTGGGGCACGGCCGCCGTGGCCGGGGGCGCAGGCTCGGCGGCCAGCACCAGCCCGGTGACTCGGCCCTGGGCGTCAAACTGCGCCGGGTCGGGCAGGGCCCCGCGCCAGCTGGCGCTGATCTGCTCCACCAGCCCCTCGGGTGCCACCGTGGCCAGTGCTTCATGGGTGGCCGCGCCCAGGGGCAGGCTGCTGGCGATGCGTGCCAGGGTGGCCAGGTCCAGCCGGTCGGCCCGGAACTGGCCCTGCGCGGGCGTGCGCTTGTCGCCGTTGCGCAGGCTGGCAAACAGGTTGCCACCCGGCCAGGGCAGGCCGTCGGCGGTGGTGAACTGCAGGCCCTCGGTCGAAAATTCGCCGCCATCCGCCAGCCGCCGTGCGGTGAGCCGCCCTTGCAGGGTGTTCAGCGCCAGCGGTTGCAGGCCGGGGGCCAGTGTCATTTGCACGTCTTGCAGGGCCACGTCGGCGGTGCCGCCGTCCAGCTGGCCGCGGCGCACATCGGCCCACACGCGCAGCGCGCCCACGCCCTGGGCCAGGTCAAAGCCCAGGTCGGCCACGTTGGCATAGGGGCGTAGCTGCAGCACATCGACCCGGGGCAGGCTGGCGTAGACCGGGCCGGTCCAGTCCTGCCAGCGGCCCCGGTGCAGGCTGAGCAGGGGCTGCTGCAGCTGGGCGCGGATGCTGAAGCGGTCGCCCCAGTCGGCGGGGGGCGATGCGTCCAGCCGCAGGGCGTGGTGCAGGCCCCGGTTGCGCATCACAAAATCGACCCCGCTGAGTGCCAGCGGGGGGGCGTTGCGCTGCTCGTCCGTCCAGCGCACCGTGCCGCCGCGCACCACCAGCTCGGTTTGGGCAAACAGCCAGTCCAGCGCCGGGCTGTCGCCGCTGCTGCTGGTGTGCGGTATGGCGAGCCCGGCGACGAACAACTGGCCATCGGCGCTGCGGCGGATGTCCAGCGCAGGCTGGTCGATCACCAGCTGCTCAAAACCGCGCTTCAGCAGCGATGCGGGCGACAGCGCTACCGTGACCTGCGGCAGCAGCAGGGCGGTGCGGCCCTGTGCATCCAGCAGGGCCACGTCGCGCAGTGCAAAGGAGGGAATCAGCCCGGTCGATTCGGCGCTGATGGCCCCGATGCGTACGGGTAACCCCAGTGCCTGGCTGGCCTGCGCTTCCAGCCACGGACGGTATTCGCCGATTCGCGGCACAATCCAGCCGTGCAAAGTGCCCCACACCACCGCCAAGGCCAGCCAAGACAGCGCCAACAGTCCCAGGCTCCAGGATGCAGCTTGGGCCGCCAGTTTCAGCAGTCGGGTTGGTGGGGGCGTCAATTGGGTCATGGGGCCCCCGGATTATCGCCCTCGCCCCTGGGGCCTCTGAACGCTAAACGGTGATGTTTTGTTAACCCTCCCACCCGCCTCCCCCCTGTCCGGCCATTCCCGTTTTGTGCAACGGCTGCGCCGCCGCTATGCAGACCAGCTGCAGCTGCTCCCCCCCGGCCCGCCCGACCGTGCCCGCATGGAGGCCACCCTGGCCGTGCTGCGTGGCCAGGGGCTGGAGCTCGGTGCCGCCCTGCGCACCCTGCGCCAGCTGGTGATGGAGCGCCTGGTGTGCCTGGACTGCGACGAACAAGCCCCCCTGCAGGTGGTGACCCAGGCCGTCACCGAGTTGGCCGAAATCGCCCTGGACGCCGCCTGCGGCCACGCCCAGACGCTGCTGGACGCGCAGCACGGCGCACCGCTCGGTCCGGACGGCCAACGCTCGCAGCTGTGGGTGGTGGGCATGGGCAAGCTGGGCGCGCGCGAGCTGAACGTGTCCAGCGACATCGACCTCATCTACGTCTACAACTTTGACGGCGACACCGCGGGTACACCAGGTATGTCGGATGGCCGGGGCAGCATCTCCAACCAGGAATACTTTGGCAAGGCCGTCAAAACCATCTACGCCCTGGTGGGCGACACCACCGAGCACGGCTTTGTGTTCCGCGTAGACCTGGCGCTGCGCCCGCACGGCAACTCCGGCCCGGTCGCCATCTCGCTGGACGCGCTGGAAGACTATTTGCAGGCCCAGGGCCGCGAATGGGAGCGCTTTGCCTGGATGAAAAGCCGGGTGGTCGCCCCGCGCGCCTGCATTGGTGATGCCAGCGCGCTGCGCGGCGCGGTGCTGCCATTTGTGTTTCGCCGTTACCTGGACTACGGCGTGTTCGACGCGCTGCGCAGCCTGCACCAGCAGATCCGCGACCACGCCGCCAAGCGCAGCGCAGGCCGCCCCGAGCGGGCCAACGACGTCAAACTGTCGCGCGGCGGTATCCGCGAGATCGAGTTCACCGTGCAGCTGCTGCAGGTGGTGCGCGGCGGCCAGTTTCCCGAGCTGCGCACCCGCCCCACGCTGGCCGCACTGCAGCGCCTGGCCCGCGCCGGGCTGATGCCCCAGACCACCGCCGACGCGCTGGCCGCCGCCTACACCTTTTTGCGCCAGGTCGAGCACCGCATCCAGTACCTGGACGACCAGCAAACCCATGTGCTGCCCACCGCCGATGCCGACCTGGCCTGGATCGCCCACAGCCTGGGCTACCCCAATTGCTGCCCCTTTTTGAGCGAGCTGGACAGCCACCGCGAACGGGTGGCGCAAGAGTTCGACACCCTGCTGGGCGGCAAAAAAGACTGCAAGGGCTGCAACGGCAAAACCGCCCCCACCAGCCCCGGCGACACCCGCGGCGCGCCCGACCTGGCCAGCCTGCTCGACCAGCTGGACGGCCCCCTGTTCGAGCGCCTGCGCGAACGCCTGCAAAGCTGGCTGAAAAACCCCCGCGTACTGGCCCTGCGCGACAGTTCCCGCGCCCGCCTGGCCCGGCTGGTGCAGCGCACCGCCACCGCCCTGCGCGACGGCAGCGCCAGCCAAGACGCCGCGCTGCGCTGGATGGACTGGATCGAGCCGCTGCTGCGCCGCGAAAGCTATCTGGCGCTGCTGCTGGAGCGCCCGTCGGTGCACCAGCGCCTGCTGCGCCTGCTGGGCGCGGCCAAATGGCCCGCCCGCTACCTGCTGCAGCACCCCGGTGTCATTGACGAACTGGCCTCCGACGCCATGCTGGCCGAGCGCTTTGACGCGAGCGCCTTCGAGGCCGAACTCGAAGCCCGCCGCACATCGCTGCACATCACCCAGGAAGACGACGACGAAACCCTGCTCAACCTGCTGCGCCGCGCCCACCACGCCGAAGTCTTCCGCACCCTGGCCCGCGACGTGGAAGGCCGCATCAGCGTCGAACAGGTTGCCGACGACCTGAGCGCCCTGGCCGAGGTCATCCTGCGCGTCACCGCCCGCTGGTGCTGGCAGCGGTTGAAAAACCACCACCTCGAAGAACCCCGCTTCGCCGTCATCGGCTACGGCAAACTGGGCGGCAAAGAACTCGGCTACGGCAGCGACCTGGACATCGTCTTCGTCTATGAAGACGAGGACGAACGCGCCCCCGAGGCCTACGCCCACCTGGTGCGCAAACTCATCAACTGGCTGAGTGTCAAAACCGGCGAAGGCGACCTGTTCGAGATCGACACCGCGCTGCGCCCCAACGGCAACTCCGGCCTGCTGGTCACCACCCTGAACGCCTACGCCAGCTACCAGCAAGGCCGGGGCAGCAACACCGCCTGGACCTGGGAGCACCAGGCCATGACCCGCGCCCGCTGTGTGCTGGGCTCCGCCGACCTGGCCCAGCGCTTCGACGCCGTGCGCCTGGCCGTCATCACCGCCCCACGCGACCTGCCCGCCCTGCGCGCCGAGATCACCGCCATGCGCGACAAAGTGCGCAAAGCCCACCCGGTGCAGGGCGGCCAGTTCGACGTCAAACACAGCACCGGTGCCATGGTGGACGCCGAATTCGCCGTCCAGTACCTGGTGCTGGCCCACGCCGCCCAGCACCCCACGCTGCAAGCCAATATGGGCAACATCGCCCTGCTGCAGCGCGCCGAAGCCTGTGGTTTGTTGCCCACTGGCGTGGGCATCGCTGCTGCCAGTGCCTACCGCGTGCTGCGCAAGGTGCAGCACCAGGCGCGGTTGAACGAAGCCCCCACCCAGGTGCCGCCCGAGCAGCTGGCGGTGGAGCGCAGTGCGGTGCTGGCGTTGTGGGGGGCGGTGTTTGGCTGACCGTGTTTGCTACTGTTTTTGTAGCTTGTGGCGCAGATGCTGATTGCGTTGGTGGCCGATATGGCTAAAAACACCAAGGGCCCGGCAAGGGCTGCCGATGGCGGCGCTATGCGGGCCCGGGTTGTTGTCCGCATTGCCCTGCCGCCACAACAGCGCTAAGCTTTTGCCCTATGAAAGCGTTCCTGCCATGGGTCCGTTAAACCAAGGTCTGCTGGCCCGTTTGGGTATTCGGCCGCGGATTGTGCTGATGTTTGCCCTGGTGTTTGGCCTGATGGGCAGCCTGGGGCTGCTGCTCATGCAGCACAACCTGCTGCCGGCGTTTGACGCCATTGAAAAGCGCTTTGCCCAAGACAGCGCCAAACGCGTGGTCAGCGGTTTTGACGAGCAGCTGTCGTCACTCAGCGTGCTGAACCACGACTGGGCTTTCTGGGACGAGCTGTACAGCCATATGCAGCAGCCCAGCCCGGCGTTTGAGCACAGCAATATTGGCACGGCCGCCATGCAAAGCTCCAACCTGAACGCGATTCTGTTCGTCGACCGCCACCAAAAGGTGGCCGGTTTTGGCGCGCGTGCGCAGAGCAATGGCGAAATGCCCCGCCAAAACGATGTGCTGGCCCCGCTGCTACGCCGTTGGGCCCGCGCGCCCCAGCAAACCCTGGTGACCGCGTGCGGCCTGATGCAGGTGCAGAAAATGGTGTCTGCCGTGTGCTGGACCCCCATCGTGCACAGTGACGGCACGGGCACCCCGATAGGCCTGGTGGTGATGGCGCGCGAGCTGGACCGCAGCACCCTGGCCACCATCGGCCAGAACGCGGGCATCCCCTTCACCGTCGAACCCCAGGCCGAAGCGCCATCCGGTGCGGCCACGGCGGAGCTGTCCTGGGAGCTGTCGGCCTTCAAGTATTTGCCCCACCGCAGCCTGGGCGTGGTGTACGAAGACCAGCGCATCACCATGCACTACCTGCTGTACGACCTGGAGGAGAAACCCTTCTCTGCAGTGCACATGCAGCTGGAGCGCAGCCTGGCCGCGCAAGCCCAGCGCATCGTGCTCGATGTAGTGCTGCAGCTGGCCCTGGTGGCCCTGGTGTCCGGGCTGGCGCTGCTGCTGGCCGTGCACCTTTGGCTGGTGCGGCCGATCCGGCGGCTGCAGGCCGACCTGGTGGGGTTGGGCACTACCCAGCGCTGGGACAGCGTGCTGGCTTACGAACGAGCCGATGAAATCGGCGCCCTGACCCAGGGGGTGAATGCCTTGCTGCAGGTGCTGCGCTGCCAGGTGGATGCCCTGACCACCTTGTCCAGCACCGACGCGCTCACCGGCATTGCCAACCGCCGGCAGTTTGACGAACGCCTGGCCTACGAATTTGTGCGCCTGGCGCGGCGTCCGGCGCCGTTGTCCTTGCTGCTGCTGGATGTGGACCACTTCAAGCGCTACAACGACATGTATGGCCACCCCATGGGCGATGCGGCCTTGCAGCAAGTCGGGGCGCTGCTGAAAAAGTGCTGCCGCCAGCAGGACCTGCCTGCGCGGATTGGCGGCGAGGAATTTGGCCTGCTGCTGCCCGAAACCGATGCCCCGGGCGCCATCACCATGGCCGAAAAATGCATGCAGGCGCTGGCGGCCCAGGCCATCGTGCATGGGGGCTCCACCACCCACCCCTACCTGACGGCCAGCATCGGCATCGCCACCTGGGGCTCGGACCACGTGGGCGAGGCCAGTGCGCTGCTGCGCCAGGCGGACGAAGCGCTCTACACCGCCAAGCAGCAGGGGCGCAACCGGATATGCCACCGTTGCTACCCCGACCTGCCCACGTCTTGAACACCTTGTTAGCCGCCCCGACACAAAACGACACAAACCGATACCCCGCTGAGAAGACGCCCCGCGCCCTTGCGGGCACCATGCGCAGCTTGCCTCGTCCGTCCATGGCTCCATTACCATGGTCGCCCCTCTTCGCAAGGAAGCCCTGCATGCCTTTTTCTGTTTGGCCCCGCTGGCCGCTGGTGGCCACGCTGCCGCTGTGGCTGGCCGCCTGTGCCATCGCACCGCCGCCCGCCTCTGTATCCGCATCCACCACTCCCCAGTGGCAGGCCCCGCTGCCGCACCAAGGCCAGTTGGGCGCGCTGTCCACCTGGTGGCAGCGGCTGGACGATCCGCTGCTGGTGCAACTGATCACGGCGGCGCAGGAGGCCAGTCCGTCTGTGGCCACGGCGGCCAGCCGCATCCAGCAGGCGCGGGCCACTTCGGTGGCGGCCGGGGCGGCGCTGGGGCCTACTTTGGACGCATCGGCCAGCGCCAGCCGAGGCGTGTCGCAGCCCGGCGTGCCGGTGGCCACGGTGCTGCAGGGCGGGTTGCAGGCGGCGTGGGAGGTGGATGTGTTGGGCCGCAACCGGGCCGCCCAGAGCGCGGCCCAGGCGCGCCAGCAGGGGGCGCAGGCGCTGTGGCATGACGCGCGGGTGTCGGTGGCGGCCGAGGTGGCCAGCCAGTACATCACGCTACGGGCCTGCGAACTGCTGCGCGGCCTGGCCGGGGACGACGCAAAATCGCGTGCTGAAACCGCCCGCATGTCGGCCCTGAGCACCCGCGCCGGGTTTACCGCCCCGGCCACTGACGCTTTGGCCCGTGCCAGTGCCGCCGAGGCCAGCAACCGCGTGGTGCAGCAACTGGCCCAGTGCGACGTGAACCTGAAAGCCATGGTCGCCCTGACTGCGTTGCCCGAAGCAGATTTAAGACAAAAACTGGCTGCAGCGCAGATGCCACCTGCGCAGATAGCTCTGTTTTCTATAGCAAGCATTCCCGCCCAGGTGCTGGCCCAGCGGCCCGACGTATTCAGCGCCGAGCGCGACGTGGCTGCGGCCAGCTTCGATGTGGGCAGCGCCCAGGCCCAGCGCACCCCCCGGCTGACTTTGGGCGGCAACATCGGCGGCATGCGCACCCTTGCGGGTGGCGCGACGACCGACCTGAGCACCTGGTCCATCGGCCCGCTGGCCTTGTCGCTGCCCGTGTGGGACGGCGGCGTGCGCAGCGCCAACGTGGACGCGGCCCAGGCCCGTTACGACGAGGCCGCCGCCCTGTACCGCAGCAAGGTGCGCCAGGCCGTGCGCGAGGTGGAAGAGGCGCTGGTCAACCTGCAAAGCGCCGCCGACCGCAGCGCCGACACCCAGGTGGCCAGCGACGGCTACCGCACCGCGTTTGCCGCCACCCAGGCCCGCTACCAAGCCGGGCTGGCCAGCCTGCCCGAGCTGGAAGACGCGCGCCGCACCTTTGTTGCCGCCGACACCTCGGTCGTTGCCCTGCAACGCGAACGCCTGCTGGCCTGGGTGGCGCTGTACCGCGCCGCCGGGGGCGGCTGGACGGCCAACGCCCAGCAGCCCTGAATTTTTACCGAACACCGCACCATGACCTTCAAACCAAATGCTATCGTTTTCGCAGCTGCCTGTGCAGGTGTTATCTGCGCTGCAGGCCTTTTTTCCTTAAATTCCTGGGCGGCGGACGACAAACCGGTGGTGGCCCCCAAACCCGCACTGACCGTCACCGCCGTGCAGCCCCAGGCGGGCACGCTGCCGCTGCAGATCAGTGCCAACGGCAACGTCGCCGCCTGGCAAGAGGCCAGCATCGGCAGCGAAGCCGCAGGCCTGCGCCTGCTGGAGGTGCGCGCCAACGTGGGCGATGTGGTCAAAAAAGGCCAGCTGCTGGCCAGCTTTGCGGCAGAGAGCGTGCAGGCCGACGTGGCCCAGGCCCGCGCCAACCTGCTGGAGGCGCAGGCCAACGTGGCGGATGCCAAAGGCAACGCCGAGCGCGCCCGCACGCTGCAAAACACCGGCGCCTTGAGCGCCCAGCAAATCAACCAGTACCTGACCACCGAGCAGGTCGCCCTGGCCCGTGCCGAAGCCGCCAAGGCCACACTGGCCGTGCAGCAGCAGCGGCTCAAAAACACCCAGGTGCTGGCCCCCGACAGCGGTGTCATCAGCGCCCGCAGCGCCACCGTGGGTGCGGTGCTGGGCAGCGGCACCGAGCTGTTCCGCATGGTGCGCCAGGGGCGGCTGGAGTGGCGCGCCGAGGTCACCGCCGCCGAGCTGGGCCGCGTCCACGTGGGCAACATGGCCACGGTGCGGTCGGCCAGCGGCACGTCCGTTCAGGGGCGGGTGCGCATGGTGGCCCCCACGGTGGACGTGCAAACCCGGGCCGGGCTGGTCTACGTGGATTTGCCACCGTCGGACCTGAAAGCAGGCATGTACGCCAAGGGCGACTTTGTGCTGGGCAGCAGCAAGGCGCTGACCGTGCCGCAAACCGCCGTGGTGGTGCGCGACGGCTTTAGTTTTGTGTACCGCGTCAACGCCGACAGCCGCGTGGCGCAGCTCAAGGTGCAAACCGGCCGCCAGGTGGGCGACCGGGTGGAGATCACCAGCGCCCTGCCAGCAGATGCCCGGCTGGTGGCCAGCGGCGGCGGGTTTTTGGCCGATGGCGACCTGGTGCGGGTGGTAGAGAGTTCCAAGCCAAATACGGCTCCAGCGCCCGTGGCACCAGCACAAGCAGCTAGCAAATAAGTAGCGCCATGAATATTTCTACCTGGTCCATCAAAAACCCGATTCCGGCGGTGATGCTGTTCGTCATGCTGAGCTTCGCCGGGCTGCTGTCTTTTCAGTCCATGAAGGTGCAGCAGTTCCCCGACCTGGAGCTGCCCACCATCACCGTGGTGGCCAGCCTGCCCGGTGCCGCCCCCGCCCAGCTGGAAACCGAGGTGGCCCGCAAGCTGGAAAACGCCATCGCCCCGCTGCAAGGCCTGAAAAACATCTACACCAAGGTGCAAGACGGCGGCGTGACCATCACCGCCGAGTTCCGGCTGGAAAAGCCCACCCAAGAGGCGGTGGACGATGTGCGCAGCGCCGTGCAAGGCGTGCGCAGCGACCTGCCCAGCGACGTGCGCGACCCGGTCATCGGCAAGGTGAATCTGTCCGGTGCGCCCATCCTGGCGCTGACCGTGCGCTCCAACAGCATGGACGACGAGGCCCTGAGCTGGTTTGTCGACAACACCGTGGCCCGCAAGCTGCTGGGCGTGCGCGGCGTGGGCTCGGTGGTGCGTGTAGGCGGGGTGACGCGCCAGGTCGAGGTGGCGCTGGACCCGCTGAAACTGCAGGCCCTGGGCGCCACCGCCGCCGACATCTCGCGCCAGCTGCGCCAGGTGCAAACCGAGAGCGCCGGGGGCCGGGCCGACCTGGGCGGCAGCGAGCAGCCCATGCGCACCCTGGCCACGGTGCAGTCGGCCGCCGAGCTGGCCGCGCTGGACATGGTGCTCAGCAACGGCCAGCACCTGCGGCTGGACCAGGTGGCCCGCATCACCGACACCGTGGCCGAGCCGCGTGCCCTGGCCCTGCTGAACGGCAAGCCGGTGGTGGGCTTTGAAATCACCCGCAGCAAGGGCGCCAGCGAGGTGGAGGTGGGTGCGGCGGTAAACCTGGCGCTCAAGGAGCTGAAGGCGCAGCACCCCGACATCGAACTGGTGCAGGCGTTTGACTTTGTGACCCCGGTGGCCGAGGAATTTACGGCCTCGATGGAGATGCTGCTGGAAGGCGGCGTGCTGGCCGTCATCGTGGTGTGGCTGTTTTTGCGCAACTGGCGCTCTACCGTGGTGTCGGCGGTGGCGCTGCCGCTGTCGGTGATTCCGGCCTTCATTGGCATCCACTACTTCGGCTTTTCCATCAACACGGTGACGCTGCTGGCCTTGTCGCTGGTGATCGGCGTGCTGGTAGACGACGCGATTGTGGAGGTGGAAAACATCGAACGCCACATGCACATGGGCAAATCCGCCTACCAGGCGGCGATGGAAGCGGCGGACGAGATCGGCCTGGCGGTGATTGCCACCACCTTCACCCTGGTGGCGGTGTTTTTGCCCACGGCTTTCATGGCGGGCATCCCCGGCAAGTTCTTCAAGCAGTTTGGCTGGACCGCCGCGCTGGCCGTGCTGGCATCGCTGCTGGTGGCCCGCGTGCTCACGCCCATGATGGCCGCCTACGTGATGAAGCCGAATGCCAAGCCGCACCAAGACCCGTTTTGGATGGCGGCCTACATGCGGGCCAGCAAATGGGCGTTAAGCCACCGCTGGACCACGATGGCGCTGGCGGGTGCGTTCTTTGTGGGCTCCATCCTGCTGATCCCGCTGCTGCCTACCGGCTTCATTCCGCCCGACGACAACTCGCAAACCCAGGTCCACATCGAGCTGCCACCCGGCTCCACGCTGGCGCAAACGGCGGCTGCCGCCGAGCAGGCGCGCCAATTACTGACCCAGGTGCAGTACGTGAAAAGCGTCTACACCACCATCGGCGGTGGGGCCGCGGGGTCCGACCCGTTTGCCCCGGCGGGCACGTCCGAGGTGCGCAAGGCCACACTCACCGTGCTGCTGGCCGAGCGCGGCGCGCGGCCCCGCAAGCAGGGCATTGAAAACAACATCCGCACGGCGATGGCCAGCGTGCCCGGCGTGCGCAGCAGCGTGGGCCTGGGCGGCTCGGGCGAAAAGTACGTGCTGGTGCTGACCGGCGAAGACCCGGTGGCGCTGGCCGCAGCCGCGGCGGCGGTAGACAAAGACCTGCGCACCATCCCCGGCCTGGGCAGCATCACCTCCAGCGCCAGCCTGATCCGCTCAGAGATCGCGGTGCGCCCTGACTTTGCCCACGCCGCCGAGCTGGGCGTAACCAGCGCGTCCATCGGCGAAACCCTGCGCATCGCCACGCAAGGCGACTACGAGTCCAGCCTGCCCAAGCTCAACCTGAGCCAGCGCCAGGTGCCCATCGTCGTCAAACTGGCCGACACCGCCCGGCAAGACCTGGCGCTGCTGGGCCGTTTGGCCGTGCCCGGTGTCAAAGGCCCGGTGATGCTCAGCCAGGTGGCCACGCTGGAGATGGCCGGTGGCCCGGCGGTCATCGACCGACTGAACCGCTCCCGCAACATCAACTTTGACGTGGAGCTGTCTGGCGCGCCGCTGGGCGACGTGACGGCGGCGGTGGAAAAGCTGCCCAGCATCCAAAACCTGCCTGCGGGCGTGAAGCAGCTGGCGCTGGGCGATGCCGAGGTGATGGGCGAGCTGTTTGCCAGCTTCGGCCTGGCCATGCTGACGGGGGTGCTGTGCATCTACATCGTGCTGGTGCTGCTGTTCAAAGACTTCTTGCACCCTGTCACTATTCTGTGCGCGCTGCCGCTGGCGCTAGGCGGGGCCTTCGTGGGCCTGCTGATCGCGCAAAAGAGCTTCTCCATGCCCTCGCTGATCGGCCTGATCATGCTCATGGGCATTGCCACCAAGAACTCCATCTTGCTGGTGGACTATGTGCTCATCGCCCGCCACGAGCATGGTCTCTCGCGCTGGGAGGCGGTCATTGATGCCT
>CANFZJ010000003.1 GCA_947451445.1 Comamonadaceae bacterium | reverse complement strand
TGGTACGGGGCACTTCTACACCACGACCAAGAACAAGAAAACCATGCCCGAGAAAATGTTGATCAGCAAGTTTGATCCCAAGGCTCGCAAGCATGTGGACTACAAAGAAATCAAGCTGAAGTAATTCAGCCTGGCAAAAAACCCGCTCTTATCCGGCGGGTTTTTTTACGCCCAAATACCCGCCAAAGCCAGGGAAAACCCATAGAGCCTAAAATCAGATTGTGACTTCCATACTCAACGCTGACCTCCACTGCCACTCTGTTATTTCCGATGGCACTTTGACCCCCGAACAACTGGCGGCACGTGCCAGTGCCAATGGTGTGGAACTCTGGGCGTTGACCGACCATGACGAAATCGGTGGCCAGCAACGCGCAGCGGCGGCGGCCAAGGCGCACGGTATGAAGTACCTTACCGGGGCCGAAATTTCCGTCACTTTTGCGGGTGAAACAGTGCACATCGTGGGCCTGGGGTTCGATGCCAGCAACCCACTGATCCTAGACGGCTTGGCCGCCACCCGTGACGGGCGCGGCCCGCGCGCTATGGAAATGGCAGCAGGATTGGCGGCAGCAGGCATTCCAGGGGCATTTGAGGGGGCGCTGAAGTTCGTCGGCAACCCGGCGCTGATTTCACGCACGCACTTCGCCCGCTTTCTGGTCGAGTCCGGCTTTTGCAACGATACCTACGAGGTGTTTCGCAAATACCTGACCGAAGGCAAACCTGGCTACGTACCGCACCGCTGGGCTGCGCTGAAAGACGCAGTGCACTGGATTACCCACACGGGTGGTATCGCCGTCATTGCGCACCCTGGCCGCTATAAATTTACCGCCAACGAAGAATACGCACTGTTCAGCGAATTCAAAGACCACGGCGGGCGTGCCGTAGAGGTCGTGACCGGTAGCCACACCGTAGCCGAATACACAGAATACGCGTCCATGGCCAAAGAATTCGGCCTGGCAGCATCGCGTGGCAGCGACTTTCACAGCCCCAGCGAAAGCCATACCGACCTTGGCACCCTGCCCTACCTGCCGGGCCACCTGACGCCGGTGTGGGAGCTGCTGGCGGACCGCATCCAGTGAGACGCCCAGCACCTGCGCTGGTCGGCATTCTGTTGGTGCTGCTGGCGGTAGCCTGTTTTGCCACGCTGGACACCACCACCAAATGGGTCACCCACAGTGTGCCCATGCTGATCGCACTGTGGTTTCGTTATTTTTTCCAGGCAGTGGTCACCACGGGGGTCATGCTGCCGCTGCGGGGTCGAAGCCTGTTCCGCACCGCCCACCCCCGATTTCAGTTGCTGCGCGGCATTTTGCTGATGCTGACCAGCCTGTTTGCATTTTTCAGCCTGAAATACATGCCGGTGGGTGAGTTCACCGCCATCGTGATGCTGACCCCGCTGGTCATCACCCTGGTGGCTGCGACGGCGCTAGGCGAAAGCGTCTCTGGGCTGCGCTGGTCGCTAGTGCTGGGCGGCTTTATGGGCACCATGGTCATCATCCGCCCGGGCAGCGAAACATTTGACTGGACCATGCTGCTACCGCTCGGGGTGCTGCTCTGCAACGCCTGGTTCCAGCTGCTGACCAGCAAGATGGCCAAAACCGAAGATCCCGTCACCATGCATTTCTATACCGGCTGGATTGGCACCGCCATTGCATCTGCCGCCCTGCCGTACTTCTGGGTGCAGATCAACGACTGGAGCCTGTGGGCTGGCATGGCGCTGATGGGCGCCATGGCGACCGTGGGCCACTTGGCGTTGATCATGGCTTATGCCCGGGCACCCGCAGCATCGTTAACCCCGTTTTTGTATGGCCAGATCGGCTTTGCCATGCTGGGCGGCTGGCTGGTGTTTAACCACGTACCCGACCAGTGGTCTGCCTTGGGCATTGTGATGATTGCCGTCTGCGGCGCTGCTGGAGCCTGGTTAACGGTACACGAGCGGCGAACGGCTATGCTGGCGGTAGAGTCCTGCTAATTCACCCCCGTACATCCCATGGCCCAGTATTTCGACATCCACCCCGACAACCCCCAACCCCGTCTACTCAAACAAACCGTCGCCCTGTTAGCCCAGGGCAAACTGGTCGCAGTGCCCACCGACTCCAGTTACGCGCTGGTATGCCACCTGGACGACAAGGCCGCAGCCGATCTGCTGCGCCGCACCCGGGGCGTAGACGACAAACACCACCTGACCCTGCTGTGCCGTGACCTGAGCGAGCTGGCCAACTATGCACGGGTGGACAACAAGCAGTACCGCCTGCTCAAGGCCGCCACGCCCGGCCCCTACACCTTCATCTTGGAGGCCAGCAAGGAAGTGCCACGCCGCCTGAGCCACCCGTCGCGCAAGACCATCGGCCTGCGCGTGCCCGACCACAAAACCCTGCAAGCCCTGCTGGAGCTGCACGGCGGCCCCCTGCTGGCCACCACGCTGATTCCACCGGGCGAAACCGAGCCGCTGAACGACGCACACGCCATCCGCGACCAGTTCGAGCACCAGATCGCCGCGGTGCTGGACGCCGGGGCCTGCCCGCTGGAGCCCACTACCGTCATCGACCTGACCCCCATGGGCCTGGGCGGTGACCCAGAGCTGGTGCGCCAAGGCCGGGGTGACCTGGCAGCCATCGGCCTCTAACTCTTATTTCCGAGATAAAAACCCCGTGGACATCCAAAACCTGATCCAAACCGTCCTCATCTACGCGCTGCCGGTGCTGTTCGCCATCACCGTCCACGAGGCCGCACACGGCTACGTGGCGCACCGGCTGGGCGACAACACGGCCTTCCGTATGGGCCGCATCACGCTCAACCCCATTAACCACATCGACCCCATCGGCACGATTGCTATGCCTTTGGCGCTCTACTTTTTGACATCGGGGGCCTTTTTATTCGGCTACGCCAAGCCGGTGCCGGTCCATTTCGGCAATTTGCGCAACCCGAAAAAAGACATGGTCTGGGTGGCCCTGGCCGGACCCGCAGCCAATTTTGCGATGGCACTGCTATGGGGTGCGCTGTTGTACCTGCTGGTGGGCACGGGCTTGACCGAGCCGTTTTTTATCCAGATGTGCCGCGCCGGGTTGGCTGTCAACGTGGTGATGTTCGCCTTCAACCTGTTCCCACTGCCGCCGCTGGACGGCGGGCGCATTCTGGTTGGCCTGCTGCCCTACCGCCAGGCGGTGGCTGTGTCACGCGTAGAGCCCTGGGGCTTTGTCATCGCCATGCTGTTGATTAGCACGCATATCCTGGACACCTTTTGGCTGGCCCCTGTCAAAGCCCTGACCGACTTCGCGCTCGGCCTCATCCTCAGCCCCCTGGCTTTTTTGATTCGTTAAATTTATGACAACCTCCCGCGCCACATCACGTGTTTTGACCGGCATCACCACTTCCGGCACGCCCCACCTGGGCAACTACGTCGGCTCCATCCGTCCGTCGGTGCGCGCCAGCCTGGCCGCTGGTGTCGAAAGCTTCTACTTCCTGGCCGACTACCACGCACTAATCAAGATCGACGACCCGGCACGCATCCAGCGCAGCACACTGGAAATTGCCGCCAGCTGGCTGGCCGCGGGGTTGGACCCGGCGCGGGTGGCGTTTTACCGCCAGTCGGACATCCCCGAAATCCCCGAACTCAGCTGGCTGTTGACCTGCATGGCACCCAAGGGCCTGCTCAACCGCGCCCATGCCTACAAGGCCTCGGTGGACAAAAACCTGGCCACCCAGGCCGACCCGGACGCCGACATCAACGCCGGGCTGTTTATGTACCCGGTGCTGATGGCCGCCGACATCGTGCTGTTCAACGCGCACAAAGTACCGGTGGGCCGCGACCAAATCCAGCACATCGAGATGGCACGCGACATCGCCCAGCGCTTCAACCACGTTTATGGCGAACACTTTGTGCTGCCCGAAGCGGTCATCGAAGAATCGGTAGCCACCCTGCCCGGCCTGGACGGCCGCAAGATGAGCAAGAGCTACGACAACACCATTCCGCTATTCGCACCCCGCGCCGAGCTACGCAAGCTGATTGCAGGCATCAAAACCGATTCCCGTGCCCCCGGCGAACCCAAAGACCCCGAAGGCTCGGCCCTGTTTGAAATCTACCAAGCCTTTGCCAGCGCAGAAGAAACCACGGCCCTGCGCCAAGCCTATGCCGACGGTATTGCCTGGGGCGACGCCAAGCAGCTGCTGTTTGAACGCATCGACCGCGAAGTAGCCCCCATGCGCGAAACCTACCAGCGCTACATGGACAATCCTGGCGAGGTACAAGACATCTTGCTGGCCGGTGCCGCCAAGGCCCGCCAGACCGCCACCCCGTTGATTGCCAAGCTGCGCCACGCCGTGGGCCTGCGCGACCTGCGTGCCCAAGGCACGCAAAAAGCGGCCAAAACGGCCAAAGTCGCGCTGCCGCTGTTCAAACAGTACCGCGAGAGCGATGGCAAGTTCCACTTCAAACTGGTCGATGCCCAGGGCCGTCTGCTGCTGCAAAGCAACGGATTCGACTCGCCCAAAGACGCAGGCCACACCATCCGCCAGCTGCAAGACCACGGCGTGGTCGCCTTCGGTACCGAGCTACACCCCGCAGAAGGCGTCAGCGTAGACGACGTGGCCCAGGCGCTGGAACTGATCCGAGACGCTCAGTAAGTGCCTGCGTAGGCGCCGCCATCGGCCAGCACGTTCTGGCCTGTCATATAACCCGCCTGCACGCTGCACAAAAATGCGCAAATCGCACCGAACTCCTGTGGCGTGCCAAAGCGCTGGGCTGGAATACCTTTGCGGCGCGCATCGGCTACCGCGTCTACCGACTGCCCGGTCTTGGCCGACGCGTTCTGAAAACCACCCTGCAAGCGGTCGGTATCGAAGGCGCCTGGCAACAGGTTGTTGATCGTCACCCCTTGTGCCGCCAATGGGCTACGCGCCACGCCCGCCACAAAGCCCGTCAAGCCGCTGCGGGCACCGTTGCTCAGGCCCAGGGTGTCGATAGGCGCTTTGACGGCACTGCTGGTGATGTTGACGATGCGGCCAAAACCGCGCGCCGCCATACCGTCCACCGTCGCCTTGATGAGCTCGATCGGGGTCAACATATTGGCGTCCACCGCCTTGATCCAGGCGTCGCGGTCCCAGCTGCGGAAGTCGCCCGGCGGCGGACCACCCGCGTTGGTGACCACAATGTCGAAGTCTGAACGGATGGCGAAGACGGCGGCCCGGCCCTCTACCGTGGTGATATCTGCAGCACAAAAAAGCACTTCTGCGCAATTACCATCTGCACGAGCAGCTATTAATTTAGTAGCAGACGCCTGCAAAGCCTCGGCACCCCGGGCCACGATCAGCACGTTCACCCCCTCCGCCACCAGCGCCTGCGCGCAGCCCAAACCCAGGCCCTTGCTGGCCCCGCACACCAAGGCCCAGCGGCCTGCGATACCTAAATCCATGGTTTTCTCCTAAAAATCTGGCCAGACCGTGTCATTTACGCGTCGAAATGCGCGGTTTATCTCCTGCACGCAGCGGCGTTTTGCTCACGGTCAGGGTTGAAAAAATGGGGCCATCCACCGCGCCGGGTATCTCTAGTGGCATGAAGGCAATGGCCTCGGCCTCGTCCGGCGGCAGGCCCAGGCCGATCAACACACAGCGCAACATATGCTCAGGGTGCTGGCCGTGGGTGGACTCTGTCAACATGGTCTCGATGCCGTAAAAAATACTACCCAACACCAGATCGCGTGCCACGCGAATGCTATCTATGCGAAGTCGATTCGCTTTTTGGGCCAACTCCAGATCGCGCGTCAAATACACGTCGATCAACTGGCCTCGCGCCGCAACACGCGTACCCGCACGGCTGATAAAGCTGCCCCACAACGGGTAGCGCAAAGCCATTTGCATATACAGACGGGTGCCCGCCGCAAAGCGCTCTATGGGGTCGTCATGCTGCAGCACCAGCGGATCCACGATCTGCAGCACCTCGTCGCTCATGGCCGTGGCCAAGGCCAGCAGCAACTCGTTGGTGGTCTTGAAGTGGTTGTAGAAAGTGCCGCGCGACACCCCCGCAGCAGCGATGAAGTCGTCAATGACCACGGCGTCCGGCCCCTTGTCGTGGAACACGCGCAAAGCGCTTTCCAGCAGACGCAGCCTGGTCTTTTCACGGCGCTGTGCACCCACCCGAACCCGGTGGTCTTCCACCGGTATTGCACTTTGTATTTGTTCCATTGGGCTAGAGCGTACACGACTCGGCTGCACAGCTCGTCACGGCTTGGCACCTAGGGAAACCCCTATCGTTTTGAACATAATTTCATATTGATAAAAACGTCACATTGAATAAAATTCAATTTTGACACACCATCCAAAACAAATAAAAGGACCACCACCATGAAGCTGCTACGCCACGGCCCCGTCGGCCAGGAAAAACCAGGTGCACTCGACGCCAACGGCCAGATACGCGACTTGTCGCTGCTGGTACCCGACTTCACGCCCGACTGGATGGCCCCCGCCAAACTGCAGGCACTGGCCGCCATCGACCTGTCGCGCATGCCGCTGGTACCTGAGGGTACCCGCTTGGGCACTCCCGTCGCTGGTACCCGCCAATTTGTGGCCATTGGCCTGAATTACCGCAAGCACGCCGAGGAATCCGGCCTGAATATCCCCAAAGAACCCGTGGTCTTCACCAAGGCGCTGACCTCCATCGCTGGCCCCAACGACATCGTCGAGCTCCCCGAAGGTTCGGTGGCGGGAGACTGGGAGATTGAACTGGGCTTCGTCATCGGCACGCTGACCAAAAAAGTGTCCGTGGCAGAAGCGCTGTCGCACGTAGCGGGCTATTGCCTGGCCAACGACGTGTCCGAGCGCGACTGGCAAATCAAGCGCAACGGCCAATGGGGCAAGGGCAAGAGCTTCGACGGCTTTGGGCCCATCGGCCCCTGGCTGGTCACCAGCGACGAGCTGCCCGATCCGCAGACGATTGCATTGGAACTGGCGGTCAACGGCCAGGTGAAGCAGCAAAGCAACACCGCCGACATGATCTTCCCGGTGGCGGAAGTGGTGTCCTACCTCAGCCAGTTCATGACCCTGCTACCCGGCGATCTCGTCATCACCGGCACGCCCCAGGGTGTAGGCCTGGGCATGAAGCCACCGCAGTTTCTAAAACGTGGTGACGTCATGACGCTGAGCGCTGGCCCGCTGGGCACCCAGCGCCAGCAGGTCATCTAAGCCGCCCACCACACCCACACAACCGCGCTGCGTTCAACGCGGTGTTGGCGGAGCTTTGCCCGCGTTTCGGATGAATGGAGACAAGTATGACCACAGCGCCACCACCGCGCACCGACTTTCTGGCAGTGCATTCCGTGGACGAATTCGTCTTCGGCGTGCCAGACCTAGAAACAGCGCGCCATTTCTACACCAGCTTTGGACTGGATGTGCGCGAGGAAGGCGCGGCGCTCGCCCTCTACACCCATGGGCATCCGCACCGCTGGGCGCGGATTCTGCAGACCCCAGAAAAACGCCTACTCTGGCTAAGCCTGGGCATCCATACCGCAGACCTGCCGCGCTTTGAACAGCATCTGGCCGCACGGGGCATCGCCCGCGTGGCAGCACCGCCAAACGCGGATGCAGACGGCATCTGGATAGAAGGGCCGGACGCCCTGCCCCTGCAGCTGCGTGTGGCTGACAAGTCCTCTCCGTCGCAGCCCGCACCCCGCGAATACCCGGCCGAAAACCACAACTGCGGGCGCTCACCCAGCCGCAGCCAGGCGCAGACCGTGCGCCCGCTGCATCTGTCGCACATCCTGCTGTTCAGCGCCGATGTGGACCGTGCCCGCAGCTTCTACGAAGACGTGCTGGGATTCCGGCTATCGGACAAATCAGGCTCGGTGATTGCGTTCATGCACAGCCCGCACGGCAGCGACCACCACCTGGTCGCACTGGCCCAATCCCACGGCGGTGGCCTGCACCACAGCAGCTGGTGCGTGCCCTCCATGGATGCAGTCGGCCTGGGTACGCAACAGATGGTGGCCGCTGGCTATGTCCAGGGCTGGGGCATTGGCCGCCACGTGCTGGGCTCGAACTACTTCCGCTACGTACGCGACCCCTGGGGTAGCTATGCCGAGTACTCCTACGACATCGACTTTGTGGCAGCGGGCAACACCTGGCCCGCTGCCGACCATCCCGGCGAAGACGCGCTGTACGTCTGGGGGCCCGCACTGCCCGAAGACTTCGTCACCAATTTTGAATTGCCACACCTAGCCAAATAGAGACGCACCATGACCTCAAAAATTCCTTTCTACGACGTTGTACAAATCGGCTACGGCCCGGTCAGCGAAATCATGGCCCTGGCGCTGGCCCGCCAAGGCCGCAGCGTGGCAGTGTTTGAACGCTGGCGCGAACGCTTTTCCCTGCCGCGCGCCGTCTGCATCGACCACGAGCTGTACCGCGTGTTGTCGGCGCTGGGCATGGGCCAAGACCTGCCTGCGGTGAGCCACGCCGGACCGATGTACCGCTGGTTCAACGCCGACTGGAAAGAGCTGCTGGCCATCGACTGGGAGTCGGAATCCATCTCCGGCGGCCCCGAGGTCAACTTCATCCACCAGCCCACGCTGGAGAAAATGTTCGAAGACGTGGTGGCCGCCTGCCCCACGGTGGACGTGCACCTGGGTTGGGAAGCTGTAGCCGCCACGCAAACCGCCGATTACGTGGAGCTGGTGGTGCGTGATTTTGAAACTGACGCACGCCGCACGGTGCGCGCCAAATACCTGATCGGTGCTGACGGGGCCAACAGCCTGGTGCGCCAGGCCATCGGCTCGACCCAGGAAGACCGGGGCTTCGAGGCCGACTGGCTGGTGATCGACGTGCTGCCCCATGAGGGCGTCGTGCTGGACATCCCCCCTGCCGCCCAGTACTGCAACCCGCTACGCCCTACCACCATCGTGCCCGCCGGGGTGAAAGACGGCCGTTACTTTCGCCGCTGGGAATTCATGCGCCTGCCCGGCGAGAGCCGTGAAAGCCTGGAGCTGGAAGCCATGGCCTGGGAACTGTTGGCCCCCTGGGTGCGGCGCGACCAAGCCACCATCGTGCGGCACAAGGTCTACACCTTCCGCTCGCTGCTGGCCAACACCTGGCGCAAGGGCCGCATGTTGATTGCAGGCGATGCCGCCCACGTGATGCCCCCGTTCATGGGCCAAGGCATGTGCGCCGGGCTGCGCGACGACTGGAACCTGGCCTGGAAGCTGAACCTGGTGCTAGACGGTAAAGCCGACGACACGCTGCTGGACACCTACCAGCCCGAGCGCCGCCCGCACGTCAGCGACGTGATCGACCTATCGATGTACCTGGGCAAGGTGATCTGCATCCCCGACCCGGTCAAAGCCGCCGAGCGCGACGAGGCATTCTTCAGCGGCAAAGCGCCGCCACCGCCGGCCTTTCCGTGCCTGACCAATGGCATATTGCGCCGGGGAAGCGATGGCACAGTGCAGGCCCCGGCAGGCCTGCTCAGTCCCCATGGCAGCGTACGCCGTGGCACACAACAGGGACGGTTTGACGAAGTCGTAGGCCTGGGCTTTGTGCTGGTGTCGCGCAGCACTGCGGCAGAGGACACGCTGGGCGAGCGGCAGAAAGAGTTTCTGGATGCCATCGGTGCCAAACGGGCCGTGGTCATGGCCCATGAAGCCCCCGGGGCCTGGGTAGACCTGGACCACAAGTTCATCCCCTACATGGAGCAGCACGGTATAGACACCATGCTGGTACGACCCGACTTTTACCTCTACGGCGCAGTGGCGCAGGCCACCAGCGTCAACCAGTTGGTAGACGACCTGGCCACCGACTTGCAACGCCATGGTGTCCACATTGCCCCACTGCAGCAGGCCGTTGCAGCCTGACGCCACTTCACTACAACACAAGGAGACAACACCATGCACGCACACACTATCGCGCCCGGGCATGCCCTGGCCACAACCCGCCGTGACGGCAACTACGAATGGAAGACCGTCGCCCTGCTGTGCCTGGGCTTTGGCCTGGTCGGCATTGACCGCTTCATGATCCTGCCGCTGTTCCCCGTCATCGCCCCTGCGCTGCAGCTCAACTACCAAGACCTAGGGCAGATCACCGGTATCTTGGCGGTGGCCTGGGGCATAGCGGCCTTGTTCATGGGGAGTCTGTCGGACCGGCTAGGGCATCGCAAGGTCATCATTCCAGCCATCATCGTGTTCTCGCTGTTGGCCGGCCTGAGTGGGCTGGCCACCGGGGTGGGCAGCCTGATGCTGATCCGCGCGCTGATGGGCTTGGCCGAGGGGGCGTACACCCCCGCCAGCATCGTCGCCACGATAGACGCATCCAAGCCGTCGCGGCAGGGGCTGAACGTAGGCATCCAGCAAGCGGCACTGCCGCTGTTCGGTCTGGGTATCGCGCCGATTTTGGTCACGCAGTTGCTCCAGGTCATGTCGTGGCATTGGATTTTTGCCATCGTGTCGATACCCGGTCTGCTGGTGGCCTACCTGCTGTACCGCGTGCTGCGCAACCCAAATGCCGCCACAGCTGTCCAGCACACAGCTACCCACGACACGGCTACGCACAAATGGAGCGACGTGTTCAAGTACCGCAACATTCCGCTCAACATGGTCGGCATGCTGTGCTGGTTGACCAATCTAGTGGTGCTCAGTGCCTTGCTGCCCAGCTACTTGATCGACTACCTGCACCTCTCGCTAGAACAGATGGGCTATGTGCTGTCGGCGATTGGCTTTGGCGGGACGCTGGGCACGCTGGTGATGCCCGCACTGTCAGACCGGCTGGGCCGCAAGCCAGTCATGGTGCTATCGGTGCTAGGCGCTGCGGCGGGCCTGTACGTTCTGATGCACACCGGTGCCGAGCCCCTGCGCTTGTTTATTAGCTTGGCGGTAACGCTGTTTTTCGTGTTCAGCATGATCTGCCTGACAGTCGGCCCCATCAGTGCGGAATCTGTCCCGGCCACGCTGATGTCCACCGCCTCCGGCATCGTGATCGGCACGGGTGAAATCTTCGGCGGCGGCATCGCCCCGGTGGTCGCTGGCTACGTGGCACAGCACTACGGCATCCAGTACATCATGCACCTGGGAGCCTTCGCCCTGGCAGTAGGGCTGGTGGTCACGCTGCTGCTCAAAGAAACAGCCCCCAACAAACTGCGTTAAACCCGAACACCCCATGCACACCCACACACTCCCCCCTACACGGCGCGCAGCCCTTGCCCGCATGGTCGCCCCTCTGGCTTTGGGTATGGCCAGCGCTGCAGATGCAGCACCACCTGCTCTCAGCAGCCGCTGCGAATGCGGCTTGATCGATGCGCATTCCCACTACCTGCCGCCCAGCTATGCGCAGGCTTTGGCAGATGCCGGACTGGTGACTCTGGACGGAGGCTTTCCGGTACCGCAGTGGTCCGAAGAAAAGGCATTGGCGCACATGGACCGGCACAACATCGAGGTATCCATGTTGTCGGTTTCGTCACCAACCGTGGGCTTTCTGAAAGCCCCCCTGGCGCGCCAGCGGCTGGCACGCGAGGTGAATACATTTGCGGGGGCACTGGTCCAGCGCAAACCCCAGCGGTTTGGCGCCTTTGCCACCCTGCCCCTGCCTGACGTGGATGCCAGCTTGGCCGAAATCGGCTACGCGCTGGACGTTTTGCACCTGGACGGCGTGGTGATGGAGACCAATGTGCACGGCATCTACCTGGGAGATGCACGGCTGGACCCGCTGTTTGCAGAGCTCAACCGCCGCCGAGCCACCTTGTTTTTACACCCTACCTCGCCCCCCTGCTTAGAAGCGGTGGGGCTGGGCCGACCGGCTCCAATACTGGAATTTCCGATGGACACCGCGCGCACGGTCACAGACCTTATTTTTGCCGGTACGCTGACCCGCTACCCCGACATCCGCATCATCATTCCGCACGCGGGCGGAGCACTCACCGCGCTAGCGGAGCGCATCGCCGGGTTCTCGGCCCTGCCGTTTTTGAAGCAAAAACCTGCAGGCGGTGCCGAAGAGGTCAAGCGGGTACTAGCCGCCCTGTACTATGACCTGGCGGGCTCTGCCAGCGATGCATCCATCGAACGCCTGCGCCGCATCACATCTCTGACCCACGTGCTGTTTGGCAGCGACTTCCCGTTCACGCCGCCCTCTGGCGTCGTAGCCAACGTTGAAAACTTTCGCACGCTTGGCGGCTTGAGCGCTGCCGAACACGAGGGTATGGCACGGGACAACGCACAGCGGCTGTTCCCTCGCATTAGCGCAGCGCAGGTGCAGCGCGCCGGGTAAAAATATAGATTCCCGCAAACACCAGCAGCGACCCGGCGGCCACCCAGCCGGTGAACGGCTCACCCAAAATCAGCACGCCCATCAAAATGGTGGACATCGGGCCGACCATGCCGATCTGTGCTGTCAGGCCGGAACCCAGCCGCTCAATCGCCATCATCACCATCAGCACCGGGGCGGCGGTGCAGGCAGTGGCGTTCAACACCGACAGCCAGACCACTGCAGGGGCAACCACGGCGGCAGACAGAGGCCGCAGCAGCACAAACTGCAGCAAGCAGCACAGACAAGCCACCGTAGTGGCCAGACCAACCAGCCGCAAGGAGCCCAGGCGCTGCACCATCTGGCCGCTGTACACCAGGTAAATGGCGTAACTGACAGCGCTGCCGAACACCAGCGCTGCCCCCAGCCCGGCATGCGTGCCCTGCAGGTTGATCTCGTGGCCAAACACCAACAACACCCCGCCGTAGCACACCGCCATACCCAAAGCCTGCATGCGGCTGACAGGTTTGCGGTACAAGACCCAACCCAGCACCACCACCAGAGTGGGGTTGAGGTACAGGATGAGCCGCTCCAGCGAGGCCGAGATGTAGCCCAGCCCGGCAAAGTCCAGGTAGCTGGCCAGGTAGTAGCCGGTAAAACCCAGGCCCAGCACGCCCCACCAGTCCTTGGCCGTCAGCGCCGGTTTGCCCCGGCTGGCCCACCAGGCCATCACGGCGAAGATGGGCAACGCAAACAGCATGCGGTACATGATGAGCGTGACAGCATCCACCCCGTAGCGGTAGGCCAACTTGACGATGATGGCTTTGCCGCTGAAGGCGATAGAGCCCAGCAGGGCGAGCACGGTGCCGGATGCTCTGTTTTTTGTAGCTAATAACATAAGTGGGATTTGCGCGAAATTGAATCGGGGTCAGATTCCAATTACCCACCGCGCGCTTTTGGATTCACCAGATTGTCAGGTAATTGGAATCTGACCCCGATTCAATTACCCTGCGCGCAGCATCGCATTTGACGAGCCATGCCTTCGCCAAAAAAAACGGCACCCGAGGGTGCCGTTTTACGCCTGCTTGACCGAGGATCACTCTTCGACAAAGGCCTCTTCACGCTTGTTCTTCACGGCGGGCATCATCACGATGACGATCATCAGGGCCGCAGCAGCCAGCAAACCAGCGGACAGGCCACGGGTGACAAACACGCTCCAGTCGCCACGCGACAGCAACAGCGCACGGCGCAGGTTTTCTTCCATCATCGGGCCCAGGATGAAGCCCAACAGCAGCGGTGCAGGTTCGCAACCCAGCTTGGTAAACAAATAGCCGATCACGCCAAACGCGCCCACCATCCAGATGTCGAAGGTGTTGTTGTTGGTGGAGTACACGCCAATCGCGCAGAACAGCACGATGGACGGGAACAGGTACTTGTACGGCACCGACAGCAGCTTGATCCACATGCCGATCAGCGGCAGGTTCAAGATCACCAGCATCAGGTTACCCAGCCACATGGAGGCGATCAGGCCCCAGAACAGCTCGGGGTTGCTGGTCATCACCTGGGGACCAGGCTGGATGTTGTGGATGGTCATGGCACCCACCATCAGCGCCATCACGGCGTTGGGCGGAATGCCCAGCGTCAGCAACGGGATGAACGAGGTTTGTGCACCCGCGTTGTTAGCGGACTCAGGGCCTGCCACACCACGGATGTTGCCCTTGCCGAAGGTGATTTCGCCAGGCTTCATCTTCATCTTCTTTTCCATCGCGTAGCTGGCAAACGAGGCCAGCAAGGCACCGCCGCCGGGCAAGATACCCAGGGCAGAACCCAGCAGCGTGCCGCGCACCATGGCGGGGAACATGTCTTTGAAGTCTTCCTTGGTGGGCATCAGGCCGGTCACGCTGGCAGTAAACACCTCACGCTCGTCCTCTGGCTGGGCCAGGTTGCTGATGATTTCGCCGTAGCCGAACACGCCCATGGCGATAGCCACGAAGCCGATGCCGTCGGTCAACTCAGGAATGTCGAAGCTGAAACGGGCCACACCCGAGTTCACGTCGGTCCCTACCAAGCCCAGCAGCAGGCCCAGCACAATCATGGCCACCGCCTTGAGCAACGAACCCGAAGCCAGCACCACGGCACCGATCAGGCCCAAAATCATCAGCGAAAAGTACTCCGCAGGGCCGAACTTGAAAGCCAGTTCAGTCAGAGGAGGCGCAAATGCCGCCAAGATCAACGTACCCACAGAGCCCGCGAAGAACGAACCGATACCGGCGGCCGCCAACGCGGGGCCCGCACGGCCCTGGCGCGCCATCTGGTAGCCGTCCAACGTAGTCACCGCCGATGACGACTCACCCGGCAAGTTCACCAAAATCGCGGTGGTGGAGCCACCGTACTGGGCACCGTAGTAAATACCGGCCAGCATGATCAGCGCCGACACAGGTGGCAGCGCATAAGTGGCAGGCAACAGCATCGCGATGGTGGCAACCGGACCGATGCCAGGCAGCACACCAATCAAGGTGCCCAAAATACAGCCGATCAGGCAATACAGCAGGTTGGTCGCGGTAAACGCAACGCCAAAACCCAAACTCAGGTTGTGAATCAAATCCATGGTATCTAGCCCTTAGCCGGTAATAAAAGCAGGCCAAACGGGCATCTGCAACTTGAGCAACATGATGAAAGCCAGGTAGCTGCCAATCGCCAAAATGGTGGCCAAGCCCAGCACCGGAACCAGTTTGAACTGGTCACCGGCCATAGCAGAGACCACCACCAAAACATAAATGGCGGCAATCAAGCCAAAAGGCGGTAAGCCGATGCTTGGCAAGCCCCCCAACAAAGCGCCAAACAACAGGTTGGACATGATGATGAAGAACAGCGGCTTCCAGGCCCACTTGCCAATCTTGTCGCCATCCGCCGTCTCAGTGACCAGCGCCTTGAAGGTGATTACCGAGCCCAATACCGCCATCAAGATGCCCAGCATCAGCGGAAAGTAGCCCGGCCCCATGCGGGCACCGCTACCCACGGTGTAGGTCGTAGCACCCCAGGCAAACGCCACGCCAATGCCCATGAACATCAGCCCCGAAAAGAAATCTTTCTGACTTTTTATTAACACGCGTATTACTCCCATCCATAAACGAAATTTCAGATGGCGCGATTATGGTTGCAGGGTGTAACCAAAAAGGCAAGGGTTCACCCTAGGTTGGCATCCGTAATTCCCACATATCTGCAGCCCCATTGCAGTGCGTTATGGGCCCCCAAACAAGCCATAAATCAGCAATAAACGAACGTTATTCCAGCGGCGGCGTAGTCGCCAGCACTTCGTCCAGCGTGGTCAAGCCCTCGGCCACGCGCAGTGCCCCGGCCAGGCGCAGCGGGCGCATGCCGTCGGCCACGGCCTGGCGGCGCAGGGCGTCGATGCTGGGGCTGGCGTTGACCAGGCCCTTGAAGGCCTCGCTGACGGTGAGCAGCTCGTACACGCCCATGCGGCCCCGAAAGCCCGTCATGCGGCAGTCTTCGCAGCCCACCGGTTTGTACGGTTTGTAGTCGCTGTTGATCTTCCAAGGCTTGATGGCGGCGCTGAGTGTCTCGCGGGCCAGGGCTTCGTCGGGGGCGCGGCAGGCTTTGCACAGGGTGCGCACCAGCCGCTGGGCCAGCACGCCGAGCACGGTGGCGTTCAGCAGGTAGGCGGGCACGCCCAGCTCCATCAGCCGGGTGAGGGCCGAGGGTGCGTCGTTGGTGTGCAAAGTAGAAAAGACGAGGTGGCCGGTGAGTGCCGCCTGGATCGCCATCTCGGCCGTGGCCAAGTCGCGGATTTCGCCGACCATGATGATGTCCGGGTCCTGCCGCATCAGCGCGCGCAGGCCTTCGGTAAAGCCAAAGTCGAGTTGCGGCTGCACCTGGGTCTGGTTGAAGCTGGGCTCGATCATTTCGATCGGGTCTTCCACCGTGCTGACGTTCACCTCTTCGGTGGCCACGCGCTTTAGGGTGGAATACAGCGTGGTGGTTTTGCCCGAGCCGGTGGGGCCGGTCACCAGAATGATGCCGTGCGGGCGCTTCACCAGCGCCTCCCAACGGCTGGCGTCATGCGGGGTAAAGCCCAGCGCGTCCAGGTCTTTGACCGCGGTGTCGGGGTCAAAAATGCGCATCACCATCTTCTCGCCAAAGGCGGTGGGCAGGGTGGACAGGCGCATTTCTACCTCGTCGCCGCGCGGGTTGCGGGTTTTGATGCGGCCGTCCAGCGGGCGGCGCTTTTCCACCACGTCCATGCGGCCCAGCAGTTTGATGCGCGCCACCATGGCGTTCAGCACCGTCATCGGCATCTGGTACACCGGGTACAGCACGCCGTCGATGCGGAAGCGGATCACGCCCTGCTCGCGCCGGGGCTCCAGGTGGATGTCGCTGGCACGCTGGTTGAAGGCGTACTGCCACAGCCAGTCCACCACCTGCACGACGCCCTGGTCGTTGGCGTCCAGCTGCTTGTTGGTTTTGCCCAGCTCCACCAGCTGCTCAAAGCTGCTGCCGCCCGCGTTGCCACCGGCCTTTTGCACCGCTTTGACCGACTTGGCCAGGGCAAAAAACTCGGCGGTGAATTTATGGATCTCCAGCGGGCTGGCCACCACGCGGCGCACGCTGCGGCGGGCCTGGCGCTCCACCTCGCCCACCCAGTCGGTGATGAACGGCTCGCTGGTCGCCACCACCACTTCGCTGGCCGTCACCTGCACCGGCAGCACCTTGTGGCGCTCGGCGTACACCGCGCTCATGGTGTCGGCCACCTTGCCCACCTCCACTTTCAGCGGGTCGATGCGCAAATACTGCAACCCGGCGCGCCCGGCCAGCCACTGGGTCAGCGTCTCAATATCCAGCGGCTTGCCGTCGCTGGCGCGCTGCATGGCCACGCTGGCCAGACGCACCAGGGCAGGCTGGGCGCTTTCGGCCTGGGAGCAGCGGGCAATGGTGCGCTGCTGCTCATCGGCGGCAATCACCCCGTCCTCGGCCAGCCACTGCACCAGCAGCCGCCAGTGGATGGGGCCTTCGTAGGTGAATTTGGCAGCTTTGGCGGCGGTCTTCATGGCGTGATCGGCTTAAAAACTTTGAGCCATTTGGCAGCGGGCAGGCCCCATTTGAGCTGGATGGCGTCGGCCCGCTCGACCAGCGCATCGCGGCTGGGGCGGCTGGGCGTGCGCTGGGCCAGCACCACGGTGTTGCCCTCGCGGGTGGGTTTGAAGGCCCAGACCGCATCGGCCCCGAAGGCAGCGGTGATCTTTTCCACGCTGGCGGGATAGCTGGAGGATTCGCCAAACAGGTTGACCGTCATGCAGCCCTCCTCAGAAAGCAACTTGCGGCAGTCGGCGTAGAAGTCGGCGCTGTCCAGCACCGGGGCGGCGGCGTGCTCGTCGTACAGGTCTACCTGCAAGCCGTCCACCGTGCCCGCCCAGGCGGTGTTTTGGATCATCAAGGCCGCGTCGCCCAACACGATGTGCAGGCGCTCGTCGTCGGGCGGCAGCTTGAACCAGAAGCGGCAGGCCGAGACGACCTGCGGGTTCAGCTCCACCGCCGTGGTGTTCATGCGCAACTTTTTGCGGCAAAACTTGGTCAGCGCTGCGGCCCCCAGGCCGAGCTGCATGGCGTGGCGCTTGGCGACGCTGCTGGGCGGCACAAACAGCAGCCAGGCCATCATGCGCTGCACGTATTCCAGCTCGATGTCATAGGGCTGGTCCAGCAGCATGGAGCCCTGGACCCATTCGGTCCCCAGGTGCAGGGTGCGCACGTCGCCGTAGTCGCAAAAGTTGACTTCGGGCAGGGCGGAGGTGGCGGTGGCGGTGGATTTACGGGCCATTAATTTCAGTCAGTCCAAATTGTTCAAATACGTCTTGCCAAGCGGCCAGCTTGCGCTCAAAGCTCCAGCTGGCATTTGCCGGGCTGGTGGACGGCAAGCGCACCACCGGTAAACCCAGGGCGGCCAACTGCGGCGCGTGGCGAAAACTCTCGGCCCCATTGTGCGCGACGGCCACCAGGCCGGGGCAACGCTGGCGCAGGGCGGCAAAGTCATTTACCTCGGCGTTGCGAATCTTTGCGTCCAGGCTACCTTGGCGTTCGCAGCTGGCGTACACGTCCCACAGGCCTACGCCGGTGGACAGCAGCCAATTGCTACGTTTTTCATAGCTACTATCGCACACTCCATCTGCGCTGGAGGCATAAATCGTTGTCAATATCCGCCAAAACTGGTTTTGCGGATGGCCGTAGTACTGCTGCGCCTGTAACGACGCCACACCGGGAAAGCTGCCCAGCACCAGCAGCCGGGTGTGGGGCGCGACCAGCGGCGGCAAGCCGACGAGGCGCGTCACGGCAGCAGGGCTTTCAACCGCGGCAATGCAGCCAAGGCGTTAGCCGTGGTGGCGGCGGCTACGTCCTCGACGGCCAAGCCGCGCAAGTCGGCCAGCACCGCACCGATACGCGGCAGCTCGGCGGGCGAGTTGATGCCCTGCACCTGCCCCGCCGCACGCTGGGCAGCGGTGGCGTACAGCCACTGGGGCGGGATGTCGGGTGCGTCGGTCTCCAGCACCAGCGCGTCCAGCGGCAGCGTGGCGGCCAGACGGCGCAGCTGGTTCGCCGCCTCGAAGGTCATCGCCCCGCCAAAACCCAGCTTCAGCCCCAGGTCTATAAAAGCCTGCGCCTGCTGCGCGCTGCCGTTGAAGGCGTGGGCGATGCCCAGCCACTGGCCCGTTTCCTTACCTGGCCCGGCCACGGCGCGCAGCTGCTTCAGCACATGGTCGGCGCTGCGCCGCACGTGCAGGATGACGGGCAGCGCGTACTTTTTGGCCAGCTTCAACTGGGCGCGGTAGTAGTGTTGCTGGCGCGCCAGCAGGGCGGGCGCTTGCAGCGCAGGCACAAAGTAGTCCAGCCCGATCTCGCCCACCGCCACCAGGCGTGGGTCGTCCCGGTGCGTGGCCAGGGCCTGGTCCAGCAGGTCCAGGTCGCCGTCCTGCGCCTGCGGCACAAACAGCGGGTGGATGCCCAGCGCGTAGGCATCGCCGGTCTGCTGGGCCAACTGCCGCACGGTGTCAAAGTTGCGCACCATCACGCCTTGCAAAACGCACAACGCTACGTTTTTTATAGCTGCTTGCGCACGTAGACTATGCGCCAGAGCATGATTTGGTCCAAATTCTGGTGCATCCAGATGGCAGTGCGTGTCGATCCACATAATCTGCCGACTGTAACAATGGCGGACATGCTCCGCCCCCTCTTCCTACCCCCCTTCCTACTCCTCTTCGCCACCACGGCGGCCACCGCCGCCGACTACCGCAGCTTTGCGCCCGCTGGGCAGACGGGGCAGATGCATTACCTGGCGTCGCAAGCCCCCGGCAGCGCGCCCACCCGCGCCCTGGTCGCCCTGCACGGCCATCCGCGCGACGCCAACAAAACCTTTGCCGCCGCGCTGCACGCCGTGCAACAGGCACAGGCCGATACCTTGGCCGACACTTTGGTGGTTGCGCCGGTGTTCCAGGTGGCAGACCCCGCCCCATGCCACACCGACGGCGTGCCCACCGCCCAGCCCGGCGACCTGCTGTGGACCTGCGCGTCGTGGATAGCAGGCGGCGCGGCAGAGGGTGGGCTGACATCGTTCGCCGCGCTGGACGCCCTGGTGGCCGAGTTGAAGCAGCGCTGGCCCGGCCTGCGCAGCATCACCATCGCCGGTTTTTCTGCCGGGGCGCAAATGGTGCAGCACTACATAGGCTTTGCCGCCGACAGCGCCACGCCTGTGCGCTACGTGGTGGCCAGCCCCGGCACCTGGCTCTACTTCGACCCGCAGCGCCCCGTGGATGTGGCCGACTGCCCCGGCCAAAACCGCTGGAAGTACGGCACCGACGCCCTGCCCGCCCCCCTGGGCCGCAACGCGGCACAAGCCCGCGCCCACTACGCCCAGACCGACATCCACTACCTGGCCGGTGCGCTGGACAGCAGCACCGCCCCCGGCACTTTCTACAAGATTTTGGACAAAAGCTGCGCCGCCCAGGCCCAAGGCCCGTACCGCCTACAGCGCGCACAAGCCTACGCCGAATACGACCGCCGCCAGCTCGCCCCGCTGCTGCAGCGCAGCGTCACGGTAGTGCCCGGGTGTGCGCATGACGTGGCGTGTGTGTTTGGGGCGGGTGAGGCGCGGGCGGGGTTGTTGGGGCACTAGGCCCCTGACATCGCAAACACTTTTCAAGCTACGCGTCTCCCGTACATTACGCCGCGACGACATCCTCCAGGTCGCCTGCAATCAGCTTGAATTGCTCCAGCGCCGCTTGCAGGTCTTCCACAATCTCCAAGGCAATCACACCGGGTGCTGGCAAGTTATCACTATCAGCCAGTGAATCATCCTTCAGCCAAAAAATGTCCAGACTCGCCTTGTCGCGGGCGACCAACTCTGCGTAGCTGTATGCACGCCAGCGGCCATGAGGATTCTCAAGAGACCAGGTTGCCTGGCGTTGGTGGCGGTTGTCGGCCTGGTACAGATCCACAAACTCCTGCAGATCTTCACGGCGCAGCGGATTGGTCTTGAGCGTGAAGTGCTTGTTGGTCCGCAGGTCGTAAATCCACAGCTGCTGGGTCCACGGCGTGTCGCTGGCCGGCTTTTTGTCGAAAAAGACCACATTGGCCTTCACGCCCTGTGCGTAAAACAAACCCGTAGGCAGCCGCAGCAGCGTGTGCACATTGCACTCCTGCAGCAGCTTCTTGCGGATCGTCTCGCCCGCACCGCCTTCAAACAGCACGTTATCTGGCAGTACCACAGCAGCGCGGCCATGGGTCGTGAGCAGGGTCTTGATGTGCTGCACAAAATTGAGCTGCTTATTGCTGGTCGTGGCCCAGAAGTCATCCCGCTCAATGGTGTCTTTTTCGGTGCTGGTACGCCCGTCTTCCCCCACGATGACAGTGCTGCTTTTCTTGCCAAACGGCGGGTTGGCCAGCACCACCTCGAAGCGCTCGCCAGGGTCTGCAGCCAGCGCATCACCTACTACCACAGGCACCGATTTTTCAGAACCAATACCGTGCAGCAGCATGTTCATAGCGCACACACGGGCCGTGGCCTGTACCAGTTCGTAGCCGGTAAAGGCCTTTTCTTTCAAGTGCTTGAGCTGGTCGCGCGTCAGGCTCTTGTGGTGGGCCGTGATGTAGTTGTGCGCGGTGAACAAAAACCCACCGGTGCCACAGGCCGGGTCGCACACGCGCTCGGCAGGTAAAGGCGCAATGCAGTCCACCATCGCCTGGATCAACGCGCGCGGCGTGAAGTACTGGCCCGCGCCGCTCTTGGTGTCTTGCGCGTTTTTCTCCAGCAGGCCCTCGTAGGCGTCGCCCTTCACATCGGCACCCAAAATCGTCCAAGTCTCGGCATTGATGAGATCGACGATCACCCGGCGCAGCTTAGCCGGGTCTTGAAACTTGTTTTGTGCCTTGCCAAAGATCAGGCCCAGCGTGCCCTTCTCTTGGCCCAGTTTTTCCAGCGCGTGGCGGTAGTGGTCAAACAAGGCATCACCGTCTTGCGCCAGCAACGTAGGCCAGGCATAGGCAGCGGGCACGATGCTGGCCTGGTTGTAAGGGGGGGCGCTACGTTCATCGGCCATCTTGAGGAACAGCAGGTAGGTAAGCTGCTCCACATAGTCGCCATAGCCCATGCCGTCGTCGCGCAGCACGTTGCAGTAGTTCCAGAGCTTCTGGACAAGGGTGTTGGTAGTGGTGTTCATTTTTATGTCCCTGTAAAGGTCTCTTTACAGGGTTGGGGCCATCGGGTGCATGGGGCAATTTTAGGGGGGCCGACCAGGCGGCAGCGGCTGTACTTACAACAAAAATAACCGCTAACCCTTATGCATATTGCGCAAGCAGCTATTAAAAAAGAAGCCATATTGAAGCAACAAATGGCGACTTCAAGCAACTAGGCCGCTACTGGGCTCCGGCGTTCTGGATACGCTGGCCTGACAGTGAGACGCGCAAATTGTGGACGTGATTGGAATCTCGCAACAAGGCATTGGCAGTGGGATGGCGGATATCTTTACAAAAAACTGCTTTCAGAGCACTAAACTCTGCGCAATCCTTTGCCCAAGGCTTTGGGTTGTGGCATCGCCTCAGTCGCCAGAAGACTGGGGCTTTTTTATGCCGCCTGGGCAAAGCTCAACAAGGCCTGCTCGTCATTGGATGCGGCAAACACCGCGCCCATGGTTGCCAGATCGCGACGCACTTCTTCGAAGGCGCCAAAGCGGTCTGTGTCCACAGGTGGCTGCGTCACGGCCAAGAGCATGGACTTAGGCATGGCATTCACACGCTCCAGATGGCGCAGACGGCCCAGCCATTGATTGCCATGGTCCAGAATGCGCCAGGGATCCTCATAGGCCAAGTGCATCGGTTTAATGACACGCAAAGCCTTGCCATCCGCATCCAGTTCGGCAAACGGCACTTTGAACTGCAGCCCCCCCACACCCAGCTTGGCGCTCTGGAATCGCCCACCCAAACCTTCACGCCGCAGCACACCACGCACCGCTTTCTCCATCAATTTTTCATGGTATTTAGGCGTTGCGAAATCTTGCTCCACATAGTGGTCAAACAACTCGTTCAACTTAGCCTGCGGTGACTCTGCCATCACGGCACGCACAGCAGAAAATCGAAACAAAGCCTCACGCGGCCGCACCAGATCATCGAACACCCATTGCGCCGACGCCTGCCCCGCCATCGCCTTGGTGCGGGTCAACTCTTCAGCAAAAGCTGCAACGCTCCGCGCAAAAACCCGCCGATCCAGCTTGTCAAAAAAGCCGCTCAGACGTCGCCACTTGTTGGAAAGCTGAAAATCAAAATAACCTGCCGCAGGCGCATGCATCACGATGCCGACGTTGGCGAACTCCTCCGTTTCGGCATAGGGCAGAAAACGAATAATGGAATAACGGGCTACGTGTGTCATTGGAAACCTCTCTCAAGCTGGTGGGCGCGAAGCGTCAACCGGCGCTTGATTGCTTCAAAGTCTACCTGAACCGGCAAAGTCCGAACCGCACCATCCAGCCATAGCCATTCCGGCGGCATGTCTTGCACAGCGGCGTCAAAACACGACAGCGCCGCACCCAGCAATGCCGCAGTCTCTGCGCGGCAAACCAAATCGCCAAACACCGCATCCACCTCCTGACGGAACACATGGGTTGCAAAGAATGATGCTTCATCAAAATCAGCATCGAATGCCAAATTGTGGTCAATCACCAGCAATTTGCTCTCTGCCGCATTCCAAAGCAAATTGGGATTTCCACCGTGGGGCGACAGCGAGCGATCCGCGTTTTCCACCCACCAGTCAAAGGCCAACAGCAGGTGTCGTGGCTTTGCGTCCACGCGCTTGAGCTGCGTCACCGCGAACTCCTGAACACCCGACTGCTGCAGCGAGCCAAACACGTTCCCGTGCCCCAAAGCGCTGGCCTCCGGACCCAACGCCAACGCCAGCTCTGGCGGCACTTGCAACAACGAAAACATTGGGATGGGCAGCCCCAACTGCCGTGCAAGATGCGCACAAATCCACTCGGCGATCAAGCCGCGCTGCGTGGTCTCACGCCCCTTGGCCACATACAGCGCATCGTCCTCCGCCCGAACCAAAAACGGCCGCGTCATGCCTTGATCAAGGCGACGCACGATCTCAGTCACTTGCAGTGTGGTCATGTATTCACGCATGCTTAATTAGAAAATTCACTGGCCTGAGCCAACAGCCCGATAAGCCTGATCCGGCCGGTTTGGCACATCCGGAAACCGCAGCTCCAGCAGCCCTTTCTTTACCAGCCCGCCAAGAATGCGGCCCTGCAAGTTCTCCGCATCGCGGTTGAGCAGCGCGGCCAAGTCCTTGGAAGTCAGCCACCGGCCATCACACAAGCGCACTACCAACGCCTGCATTTCAGCGGCAGGCAGCTTTCCTTTGATTCGGGCTGGCTCAGCCAATGACAGGAGTTCCGGGGGCAAATGAGGGGAGTTCGCCGCCAAATGAGGGGAGTCCGGCGGCAATTGGGGGGAGCTTTGGGAGGAGTCCCCCGTCAAATGAGGGGAGTCATCGCCTGATTGGGGGGAGTCCTCTGCCACGCGGTAGCTGGCCCAGCGCCGCTGGTTTTGCTGGGTCAGCAGGCCATCGCGCACCAGGGTCTGCAGCACGCCGGTGATGTCTTTGGAATGCTCGCCGGTGATTTCTTGCATGCGGGCGTTGGTCACGCTGCCTTCCACTTGGGCGGTTAGCGCCGCTAAGTGGGAAGGCACGATTGCCAAGTAGTGTTGGCGATTGACCACAGTTTCGCACTGGATAAACTGGCGAGATGACAGAAGCACACCACTATCCACCGCATGTATTTGATCTTCTCGTTGAAACAATCGCACGTCTCAATCGCGGCAAGAAAGGGGTCGTTCTATTCCTTCGGGGTGCTGGCGTTGCAGAGGACGACCTTTCGGATGTTGACCGCACAGTCAGACTGAATGCAGCATCTATCAATAAGTTCGACATCGTCCGCAACGTCCTTGAAAAGGTCAACGCCCGAGGGGACACAGGGCTACGCCCCCGACGCGAAATCATCAAGCGTGTTGTCGAATTTGAGAATTTTGAAACTTGCTGGCCAGAAGATCAGATGAAGGCAAAGGGACTTGTCGCAAGCGTCCGCGAAGCTGTTAACGCGAAAGATTCGTTTACTCGCATGAAGCAGGAACGCGACGTTGAACGAGACAAGGTTTTGTCCCGACAACGGTCCGAGCAAACTGCGACGCTTGAGAAGCGCAGCAAGATTGAGGACGTAAGCAAACGCCTGTCTGCCCTGTTTGGCATGGACGACCAACCACAAGAACGGGGCAAACTGCTCGAAGCAGTGCTGAACGATCTATTTAAGGCGTACGGCATCCACGTCCGTGAGGACTTCCGGCGCAAAGCACCTGACAGCAATGTCGTAGTCGAACAGCTTGACGGCGTTATTGAGCTAGACGGCGCAATTCATCTGGTTGAAATGAAGTGGCTGAAGGACCCGGTCGGCATAGGCGAGTTTTCACCCCATCTCAGCCGTCTGTTCATGCGAGCAAACGCAAACGGAATTTTCATTGCAACCAATGGCTATACCGCATCTGTCATAGCAGAATGTACAAATGCGCTCAACTTGAAAACGCTCTACCTTTGCTCGCTGCAGGAATTCGTGATGCTGCTGCAACGTCACGGCAATCTCGTCTCATTCCTGAAGAAGAAATATCACGCGGCAATCGTGGACAAGAACCCTTTTTTAGAAATATTGGAATGACCATAGTGCGCCATAGGCCGCGCACCAGCGACATGCTGCCAAACGTAACTGGATCTACGGAAATGTCATCTATTGCTGCCCCAAACACTAAATTGCCCACCGTAACTCCCGCAGCAACATACCAACTGCGGCAATTGCATATTCAGCATCGTCCTCAGTCACTGGCCGAGTATTCTTTTCCTCTTGCACATTGGGTTTATTTCGGGCGTGAAGACGCGCCAACCCACGACCAATACTTCGAATGACTGCATAGTCTTTTTCGGCGACCTTCCCTGCAACGTCCCACAAATCAACAAGCCGCAGCTTGGGATCTTTCTCTTGATGAGCGAGCCACACGCCAATGCACCACTGCGCCACATCCCGCGCACGATCAACGATTGACTCCGGCCCGGCACGGTAGGCTGCCTCATTTAACTTCGCCAGCGTCTCATTGACTTTTGACAGCGCATCACTTGGCACTGCCGATTCATTGAGTTCGGGTAAAACACCAAGGGACGATCGTGCGCGCAACGTCAGCAAATCTTCACCAGTAATGATGCGCTCAACACCGACAACACGCCAAAGCGTATATGCATCAGCGCTACCAAGAGCAATGAGTGCATTACTGAACTTGTGCCGGTCACTTGCAAGAAAATTGCTGTCATAGCCATGCAGGCGCATTTGAATTTGTCCGGCGACACCTTGGAAAATTGCGTTGGGAATTACACGCCATTCCTGTGGTTGGTTACCCGGCGTTTTGTACAAACGCCCGCGCCGAATCCGGGTTACCGGATCAAAGGAATCCTCCCTAAAAACAATATCAGCCTGGAACAGGTCTATCCCCATTGGTATTCTCTGAAAACTATTTTCATCGACGATAAAAGTAGCCAATGACAAAACTGGACTCGGCGACAGTCCGTAGCCAAAGCATCCCTCACCTTCATAGACAAGTTTGGTATTGCCATCAATGGCGATCATCATGATGAAAATGCCTTTGAAAGTGTCGCCTGCCGCAGCGACTGCGCGCGCTTTAGGTTGGTATCTACCTCCGCCTCGACTTCACGGACGATGGACAGGTGGCGGTCGATTTCGACGACGATGCGGATTTGCTCCGTCAACGGTGGCAACGGCACACAAACTGCTCTGACCAAACTCAGATTCAAATTCGGCTGAACTCCGCCGGACGCGACTTTTCGCATTTCTTCATAGTTGAGTTCGAGAAAATGCCGGAGATAACCCCGGACGGATGAATCAACTTGCAATGCCGACAGTGCCTGATTGGTCGCAGCGGGGATGCGCAATTCGGCACACTTGCCGCGCGTCTTCCCTTCGCCATACATCGCGATGAGTAATGTTCCGACTGGATAGAGCGTCAGATTGGTTTCGGCAAGAGCCAACTTGGTAACGAACTCTGAAGCTTCATCTACATAGTCGCCATTCACCACACTGCTGGTGACCCATGGCACATCGCCATCGCTCCAATATGCAGCCTTGTCGCGTTTGGGTGTTGCACCGGTTCCGACCTCGGCCAATTGGTCGATGCTGGCCCAGGCCCAACCATCAGGCAATGCTGTACCTGTGGACGGCGATTCAGGTACTTTCCATTTGCCACGTCCCGTCCACTTCGCCCGCCGCTCCTCAAGAATCCGCTGCAAAAGCTGCTCACCGGTTTCGTAGGTACGGCCTTCGCGGTGGGCTAGGCTGGCTTCGGTTTCTACGAGGCGGCCTTCGACGGCGGCTCTGAGGACGGAGGCTTTGTAGCGTTTGAGGTTGACTTTGACACGCTGGAGGTTGGCGACGGCTTCGTCGAGGCGGGAGAACTGTTTTTCGAGTTCGGCGACGACCGCCTCCTGCGCGCTGAATCCCACCATCGGAATCTCGAAGTCAAGAAGCGCGTTCGTATCGACCGATGCGACGGTTGTGCCGTGCTTTGCACACTGCCTGAGAATGCGTTGGCTTGAACCGCGCAATGCATGTGCAACGTACTTGGCTGAGATGCCAGAGTTCAAGGTGAGCGCCTTGATGTCTTGGTTAATCGTCACTGGTAGTTTCGTGACGGCTACGGGCAAGGTATGCGAAAGAATGCCGCTGCGAGTAACGATAAGAACCGAGCCAGCTGGCAACAGCGATACACGCCCCTCTGCCAACGCTGAGTTGGAAATCAAATCCTCTGAGCGGGTAATCTCATCGAACTTCATGTCCTTCGGTGATACCCATGGCACAGTGCCATTCGACCAGTATTCGTTATTCGCTTTTGAAGGAGTGTTTCCGCCGGACCAGCGCCCGAGGTCACGCAAGCGTGTCATGGTCGGCCCACTCACGCCGCCAACTCCCGATTCAATTCCTCAATCACATTGGGCAGTTCCGTGCCAAAGAGCTGGTGCACTTTGCCCAGGCCGCCTTCGGTGTTGAAGGGGGCGTATTCGAAGTCGTCTATTTCAATGCCAAGGTTGGCGGCGATGTGGTCGCGGATCATTTCTAGCCAGTGTTGTTGCTCAGTGGTGAACGGGGTTTTGTCTGTCTGCTGGTGCTGGGCCAGCCAGGCTTTGAAGTTGGCCTGCACGCGCTCGGGGTAGGGCACCAGCTCGTTGGTCTGCTGCATGGCAAAGCGCACCAGGCTGACCAGGTCGGTGAGCAGGCGGCGCTGCGTGGCGCCTTTGACCTTGTCTTTGCGCAGGGTGGCGTAGGCCTGCCACAGGGCGCCTTCGTCAATGTTCAAGGGCGGCGCATGCAGGGCGTCGGCCAAGGCTTTCACATCCTCAAACTTCAGCGGCGCGCGCGTGGGGCGGCTGTACAAAATTTGCAGGGCGGTGATTTCGTCTTTGTGCTGGGCGATGAAGTCTTCAAAGCTTTGCACCAGCGCGGTGGCCCTGTCGCTGCCTTCGCTAAAACCCGCGTGCAGCAGGCTGTCTTGGGTGACCACGTCGATCACCAAGTCAGCCTTTTGCTTCATT
>CANFZJ010000002.1 GCA_947451445.1 Comamonadaceae bacterium | reverse complement strand
GTGTAGATGTTTTTGATGACCGGCTCGGAATGCCATTCGCTGGCCCGGCGGTACCAGTGGTTGAGCCGGATCTCGCCGCAGAAATGCAGCATCAGCGTCTCCAGCGCCGGGGCCGGGTCGAAGGCAAAGCGGATGTCGTGCAGCTCTTCTTCGGTGGGCACCAGGTCGGGGCGGAAGCGGCGCAGGTACTCCATCAGCACCAGCGAATGCTTTTGCTCTTCAAAGAACCAGATCGACATGAAGGCGGAGAAGTCGCTGTCGTCCTGGTTGTCGCGCAAAAACATCTCGGTGGCGGGCAGGGCGGCCCACTCGGTGATGGCGTTCATCTTGATGGTCTGGGCCTGCTCGTCGGTCAACAGCGCGGGGTCAAAGTCGTCCCAGGGCACGTCTTTGTCCATGTTCCAGCGCACGGCTTCGAGTTGCTTGAAGAGTTCAGGGTAGAGCATGGCGGTCCTTCGTAGCTAGGTGTATTTTAGGAAGACTACAGCCACGGTGGGCCGGGTTTGTGAAAAATATAACCAATCAGTCTAAATGTGACTGGTTGGTATATTATCCGTCTATGCACCACATGGCACGCTTCATCCTCCTTTACGCTCTGGGTCGGGCGCGGGCCGGGAACTTATCCACGGCTGCGCCCCTCTCATCCGACGTTGCAGCCCACTGGGTGCACACCTTTTTCTGGCAGCGAAGCCGCTCGCACACTGCGTGCAGCGCAACCCCGGGGCGGTTCTCCTCCTCCCTCACTCCCTCGTTCGCGCCGGGGTGCTTCGCGGCCATTTTCCTTAGCCCTGCAGGGCAGCGGGTATGAAGCTGGCCATCATCGGCTCCGGCATTTCCGGGCTGGCAGTGGCGCACACGCTGCGCGGCCAGGCCGACACCACGCTGTTCGAGGCGGGCAGCTACTTTGGCGGCCACACCCACACCGTAGACATCACCCTGCCCACGCCCGGCGGCCCGGTCACGTTTGGTGTGGACACCGGGTTTCTGGTCTTCAACGAACGCACCTACCCGCAGCTGATCGCCCTGCTGGCCGCGCTGGACGTACCGACGGCCAAGACCGACATGTCGTTCTCGGCGCAAATCCCCGGCAAGCGCTACGTGGAATGGAGCGGCAGCACCCTGGCCAGCGTGTTTGCCCAAAAGCGCAATCTGGTCAGCCCGCGTTTTTGGGGCATGTTGGCCGACCTGCTGCGGTTTAACCAAGTCTGCACCCGGCTGGCCGAGGCGGGCGATGATGCCGCGCTGGCCCAGCCGCTGGGCGCGTTTTTGGACCAGCACCGGTTTGGCAGCGCCTTTCGCGACTGGTACTTTTTGCCGATGATGGGCTGCATCTGGAGCTGCCCCACGGCGCAGATGCTGCAGTTTCCGGTCGCCACCATGGTGCGGTTTTGCCACAACCACGGCCTGCTGCAGGTGCTGAACCGCCCCCAGTGGTGGACCGTGGCGGGCGGCGCGCGCCAGTATGTGGACCAGATCACCGCGCAGATGACCGACAAACGGCTGAACAGCCCGGTGCTGCACATTGAGCGCAGCGCGGCGGGTGTGGACATCACCAGCCGCCACCACGGCTCCACCCGCACCGAACGCTTTGACAAAGTGGTGCTGGCCACCCATTCCGACCAGGCGCTGGCGCTGCTGGACGCGCCCAGCGAAGCCGAGCGCGCCACCCTGGGGGCTATCCGCTACCACGCCAACACCGCCGTGCTGCACACCGACGCCAGCGCGTTGCCGCGCAACCCCCGCGCCTGGGCCGCCTGGAACTACGAGCGCGCTGCGGCCACCGACGCTGAACACAGCCGCGTCTGCCTGCACTACTGGCTGAACCAGCTGCAGCCGCTGCCCTGGGCGCAGCCGGTCATCGTGTCGCTGAATCCAGTGCGCGAGATTGCGCGTACCCATGTCATGGGCACTTTTGACTACGCACACCCCGTTCTGGACCTGGCCGCCATCGCCGCGCAAAAACGCATGCCTGCCCTGCAAGGCCAGCAGCACACCTATTTTTGCGGCGCGTGGATGGGCTACGGCTTCCACGAAGACGGGCTGAAAGCCGGGCTGGCGGTGGCCGAACTGCTAAAGGCTGGGCTATGAACCAGCCACAGATTGGTTTTGGCGTGGTGCGCCACACGCGCCTGCGCCCGGTGCGCCACGCCTTTGCCTACCCCACCTACTTTTTGATGTTGCCCATGCGCCACCTGCACGGCAGCCCGCTGGCCATCAACCGCCGCGCCGCCCTGAGTTTTTATGACGCCGACCACGGCGACGGCCAGGGGTCGGCGCTGGCCTGGATGGAGGCCCTGCTGCAGCGCGAAGGCATTGCCGACGCCAGCGGCGAAATCTGGCTGCACTGCTACCCGCGCGTGTGGGGCCACACCTTCAAGCCGGTCAGCTTCTGGTACTGCCACCGGGCGGACGGCAGCCTGCGGGCCATCGTGGTCGAGGTCAACAACACCTTTGGTGAACGCCATTGCTACCTGCTGGACCAACCCTGTTTTGGGGTGGAGCTGGCGGCAGCCAAGGTGTTCCACGTGTCGCCGTTTTGCCCGGTGGAGGGCGGCTACCGCTTTCGCTTCATGCGCACGCCAGACCGCACCGTGGCCCGGGTGGACTACGACGACGCCCTGGGCGCCTTGATTGAGACCAGCGTCAGCGGCAGGCTGCAGCCCATCACCCCCGCTGCCATCCGCCACGCGCTCTGGCGCTACCCGGCCATGACGCTGGGCGTGGTGGCGCGCATCCACTGGCAGGCCCTGCGGCTGTGGTGGCGCAGCGTGCCCTTTCTGCGCAAACCCACGCCACCCCAAGACTTTGTGACGAGATAAGCCCATGAACAGCACCACAGCCCCTGGCTTCACCATCCCTACCGACGCCCCCGCCGCCGCCCGCACCGCCCTGCAGCTGCTGCAACGCCTGCGCCACGGCAGCATCACCATGCAGCTGCCCGACGGCAGCATGCAGGTGTTTGGCAACCACCAGCAGCCCGGCGATGCGCCCACGGCGGCGATGGTGCTAAAGAACTGGAACGTCTGCGCGGCAGCCCTCAAGTCCGGCGACATCGGCGTGGCCGAAACCTATATCGCAGGCGACTGGACTACGCCCAACCTGACCGACCTGCTCACCGTCTTCATCTGCAACCGGCAAGAGATCGAAGACGTGGTCTACGGCCACTGGGTGGGCCGCCTGTGGTACCGCGTCAAGCATTATTTGCGCCGCAACACCAAGGCCAACAGCCAAAAGAACATCCACGCCCACTACGACCTGGGCAACGCCTTCTACAGCCTGTGGCTGGACGGCAGCATGAACTACTCGTCCGCCTGGTTCGAGGGCGATCTGCGCAAACCGCTGCGCCAGGCGCAAGACGCCAAGGTCCGCCGCGCCCTGGCCATGGCCCAGGTGCAGCCCGGCCACCGGGTGCTGGAGATCGGCTGCGGCTGGGGCGCGCTGGCCGAGATGGGCAGCACCGAATTCAAGGCCCATGTGACCGGCGTCACCCTCAGCACCGAGCAACTCGCCTTTGCCAATGCCCGTATGCAGCGCCTGGGCAGCAGCGCCCAGACCGACCTGCGCCTGCAAGACTACCGCGACATCCAGGACGCGCCATTCGACGCGATTTGCTCGGTAGAGATGGTCGAAGCCGTGGGCCGCGCCTACTGGCCCACCTACTTCCAAACCGTGGCCCGCCTGCTCAAGCCCGGGGGCCGCGCCTGCATCCAGAGCATCGTCATCGACGACAGCCTGTTCGACCGCTACATCACCAGTACCGACTTCATCCAGCAGTACATCTTCCCCGGTGGCTGCCTGCCCTGTCCGCGTGAATTCAAGCGCGAGGCCGAAGCGGCAGGGCTGGAAGTGGTCAATGCCTTCGCCTTCGGCCCCGACTACGCCGAAACCCTGCGCCGCTGGCGCGACCAGTTTTTGGCCGCCCGCACCCAGGTGCTGCAACTCGGTTTTGACGAAAGGTTCATGCGCTTATGGGAGTTCTACCTGGCCTACTGCGAAGCCGCCTTCGACAAGGGCAACATCAACCTCGTCCAATACACGCTATTAAAAAGATAGCTTCTCGCGCAGGTTCTATATGCGCTAGCGGCCTATTTTGTTTAAATCTGTGGGCGGCGGACCTGCCTGCCGACGTGGCCGCTGCCGTGCCGCAGGCAAGTGCGCTGGGCAGCACCCGGCTGCGCGTGTGGGGCTTTGAGGTGTACGACGCCCAGCTCTGGACCGGCCCCGGCTTCCAGGCCGCGCGCTACGGCGACAGCGCCCTGGCGCTGGAGCTGACCTACCTGCGCGACTTCCAAAGAGCCGACATCGCCCGCCGCTCGCTGGACGAGATGCGCCGCAGCGCGCCCATCGCAGATGCACAGGCCCTGGCCTGGCAGAAAAAGCTGGAAGCGGCCATTCCCGATGTCAAAAAAGGCGACCGCATCCTGGGCATCTACCTGCCGCAGACCCGCACCGCCCGCTTTCTGACCAACGGCCAGCCCAGCGGCGAGGTCAGCGATGGCGACTTTGCGCGCCTGTTTTTCGGCATCTGGCTGTCGCCCCAAACCTCCGAGCCCGCCATGCGCAAGGCTTTGCTGGGCACGCAATGACATCCGCTGTCGCCTTCACCCCCCGCAACGGCTTCGCCTACGGCCTGATGGGCCTGCCAATGGCCTTTGTGGCGCTGCCGCTGTACGTGGTGCTGCCCCACCACTACGCCACCACGCTGGGCGTGCCGCTGGCGGTGCTGGGGCAGATTTTGCTGGGCGCGCGCCTGTTCGACGGTCTCATCGACCCGCTGCTGGGCCGCTGGGGCGATCGTTTGTTTGCCCGCTCGCCCCGTGCCGTGTTGGGCGTGGCGGCGGTCGCGGCGGTGGTGATGGCGCTGGGCTTTTGGGGCCTGTTCTTCCCCGCCACCCAAGACCACGTACTGCTGTGGGCCGCCGCCCTGCTGGTCATTACCACCACCGCCTACAGCACCCTGGGCGTGCTGCACCAGGCCTGGGCCGGGCTGCTGGGCGGTGATGAGGCCCAGCGCAGCCGCATCGTTGCCTGGCGCGAAGGCCTGGGGCTGGTGGGGGTGGTCACCGCCAGCGTGGCCCCGGTGCTGCTGGGCCTGCCTGCCACGGTGGCGCTGTTGGCGCTCACCTTGGCCCTGGGCTGGTGGGCCTGGAGCCGCGCCATCGCGCCCGCCGCGCAAATCCTGCCCCAGACCCGCGCCGCGCTGTGGCTGCCGCTGCGCAATTCCGCGTTTCGCCGCCTGCTGGGCGTGTTCCTGCTCAACGGCATCGCCAGCGCCGTGCCCGCCACCCTGGTGCTGTTCTTTGTGCAAGACCGGCTGCAGGCCGCCCAGGCGCTGCAGCCGCTGTTTTTGGCTACCTACTTTGTCTGCGCTGCCTTGTCGATTCCGCTGTGGCTGCGCGTGGTGCCCCGGCTGGGGCTGGCGCGCACATGGCTGCTGGGCATGGGCGTGGCGGTGGCGGCGTTTGGGGGGGCGTCCCTGCTGGGCGCGGGCGACAGTACGGCGTTTCTCGCCGTCTGCGCCGCGTCGGGCATCGCCTTGGGCACGGATTTGGCCCTGCCCAGCGCGCTGCTGGCGGGCATCGTCCAAAAACAAGGCGCGGCGGGTTTGTACTTTGGCTGGTGGAACTTTGCCACCAAGCTCAATTTGGCCCTGGCCGCAGGGCTGGCCCTGCCGCTGCTGGCCCACTTTGGCTACACCCCCGGCGCGCAGGATGCCGCGGCGCTGAACGCCCTCACCGCCACCTACTGCCTGCTGCCCTGCGCCCTGAAGCTGGCGGCGGCAGCGGCGCTCTACCTGCTCATCATCCGCCCCAAGGACTCCCCATGAAACGCCGTCTCCTCCTTCTCGCCACCAGTGCCGCTGTGGCTGCACTCTCGGGCTGTGCCGGTCCCCAGGTCACCGACTACGCGGGCCAAACCCCCAAGCTGGACCTGCGCAGCTACTTCAACGGCACGCTGGACGCGTACGGCGTGTTCACCGACCGCTCTGGCAAGGTGGTGAAGCGCTTCACGGTGCTGATGGTCTGCAGCTGGACCGGCGACGACGGCGTGCTCGACGAGTCGTTCACCTACTCCGACGGAACCACGCAAAAACGCATCTGGCGCCTGCACCGCGAGGCCGATGGACGTGGAAACGTGAAATACACGGGCCGGGCCGACGACGTGGTGGGCACGGCCCTGGGCGAGGAAGCTGGCAACGCCTTCCACTGGCAGTACACCCTGGCCCTGCCGGTGGACGGCTCGGTCTACCACGTGCAGTTTGACGACTGGATGTACCGCATGACCGACAAGGTGATGCTCAACAAAGCCACGATGACCAAGTTCGGCGTGAAGCTGGGTGAAGTCACCCTGTCGTTCACCCAGCGTTGAGTTTAAGAAAAAACAGCCTCCAGCGCATATTCCACCGGCGCTAATAGCTATAAAAACCATAGTAAACACCATGTCTCTCAACCCCCCCATCACCGACTGGCACGGCAAGACCGTGTGGCTGGTTGGCGCGTCCAGCGGCATTGGCCGTGCCACTGCGCAGGCGCTGCACGGCCAGGGGGCACGGGTGGTGGTATCGGCCCGGCCCGGCGCCGCGCTGGACGCGTTTGCGGTCGAGCACCCCGGCAGCAGGGTGTTGCCCCTGGATGTGGCCGACCTGGCTGCCGTGCATGCCGCCAGCCGCAGCCTGGCGCAGCTGGACGCCGTGGTGTACTGCGCGGGCACCTACCGGCCCCAGCGCGCCACCGCTTTCGATATGGCCGCCATGCAGCAGCACCTGCAGGTCAACTACGTGGGCGCGCTGCATGTGCTGGACGCCGTGTTGCCCCGGCTGCTGCGCCAGGGCCACGGCCACATCAGCTTGCTGGCCAGCGTGGCCGGGTACAGCGGTTTGCCCCAGGGCCTGGCCTACGGCCCGACCAAGGCCGCGCTCATCAACCTGGCCGAAACCCTGTACCTGGACCTGCACGGCGCAGGCATTGGCGTCAGCCTGGTCTGCCCCGGCTTTGTGCAAACCCCGCTGACCGCGCAAAACGACTTCGCCATGCCCGCCCTGATCACCCCCGGGCAAGCCGCCGCCGCCATGCTGCGGGGCTGGCGCCAGGGCGCGTTTGACATCCACTACCCCAAGCGGTTCACCCTGTGGATGAAGTTTTTGCGCCTGCTACCCTACGCGGTCTACTTCCCTGCCATCCGCAGATTCACCGGCTTATGAACGACCCCGTACAAGACATCGTGGTGTTTTTTGAAACGCTGACCCCCGAGGCGATAGTCCACTGCGGCGACATCTACGCGGCAGACGCCCGCTTCAAAGACCCGTTCAACGACGTGCGCGGCGTGCCCGCCATCCAGGCCATCTACCGCCACATGTTCACCGCGCTGGACGCCCCCCGCTTCGTGGTGCGCGAGCGCATCATCCAAGGCGGGCAGTGTTTTTTGACCTGGGACTTCCACTTTCGCTTCAAAACCCAGCAGCCCGGCGTGGACCAGACCATCCACGGCGGCAGCCACCTGCAGCTGGACGCCAGTGGCCGCATCACCCTGCACCGCGACTACTGGGATGCGGCGGAAGAGCTGTATGAAAAGCTGCCGGTGGTGGGCGGACTGATGCGCTGGCTGAAGCGCCGGGCCAACAGCTGAAGTAGCGGACCCGGCGGGTCTTTTGGCCGGGTCTTTGCTGCACCGCCCATGTGGCGGCTGTCACCCCGCCTGCCCAGACGGTTCAGGAGGCCGCGGCAAACGCAAAGTTGTTTTTTCCGGCCCGTTTGACGCCGTACATGGCCTGGTCGGCTGCGAGCAGCAGGGACTCGACACTGTTGCCGTTTTCGGGGTACAGCGCAATCCCAATGCTGGAGCCCACGCGCAATTTGCGGCCTTCAAACGCAATATCCTGGGCTACTGAAAAAATCATGCGGGCGGCGATCTGGGCGGCATGGTTGTCGTCTTCGAGGCGGCCAAGGACCACCACAAATTCATCACCGCCCATGCGGGCCACCGTGTCTTCTGCACGGATTTCCTTTTGCAGCCGCCGGGCGACTTCTACCAGTACAACATCGCCCGCGTCATGCCCGAAGGTGTCGTTCACCGCCTTAAAGCCGTCCAGGTCGATGAACATGAGTGCGACTTTCTGCTGGGTCCGATGGGCTGCTGCCAGGGCCACCTCCAGGCGGTCTTTGCCCAGCCGCCACACGGGCAACCCGGTGAGCTGGTCGTGGTTCGCCAGGTGCGCAATTTCATCGCGCTGCTCGGCGAGTTGGCCGGCATGCTCATTTACCCAGTCCATTAATAAGTTCAGGGACTTTGAAATCACCTCTAGCTCGGACAGCGATTGGCCCTCAAAACGGATCGACAGGTCGGGGGATTTTTCAAAAGCAAGCAACTCTTCTGTCAGGTTTTGGATGGGTTTGGTGATTTTTTGGTACACCGCTATCGACAAAATGCAGCCTATGGAAAAAGCACTGACTGCCAGCAGCAAAGCCCGGGTTTGCGACTGTTGAAATGTGTGCCTTGAACTCTCCAGGTGCTCTAGAGCGCTTTGGTTTTCAGTGCTTCTTGCGTCACCGAGCTTGGTTTCCAGGGCGTCAATGCTGTCGTCCAGCGCTGTCCAGTGTGTTTTGGCAGCGCTGATGTCATGCCGCAACACGAGACTTTGGACGGTGTCCATGCGGGTTGCGATCGCCGTTCTCAGCGCGGTAATTTGTAGATACAGCACGCGGTCTTCGTCGTCGTACGCCAAGTTTGACTTGTAGTGCTGCAAAAGACGGCTGGTGTTGGCGCTGATGTCGGCCAATTCCGACACCAGTGTCTGGACGGTTTGCGCGTCGTCGTGCAGGACCATCATCTCTAGCAAAGCGGCCCTGGCTTTATGGACATCAATCTCCAAAGCGTCCAGCGTTTGGATGGCGGGCAGAAAGTCATTGCTGATTTTTTCGACATCGTCTTTCACCTGGCCAATCATCAACATCGCTGCGCAGCCCACGACCACAATGCCTGCCGTCATGCAAGCAATGACCAGTAAAAATTTTGTGATCAGTTTCATAAAGTGCAGCTACCAATTTGTATACAAATTGTTGCACTATGGTCGGGCTTGTCAATTTTTATTTGCCAAGACTGGAGCCGCATCTGTGCCCAGGGCCATGGCCCCATGGGCTGTTGTAAGAACGTGTTTACGATCTATTTGGGGCCGCGCAGCTGTCTTTTCGGGAGGGGCTGGTAGGCGCGGCTCGCCGCCCATAGCTGGCTATGGGCAAGAGTCGCAACGCCCCAGACTGCCCGAAAAGGCAACTGCCCTGCGGGTTGGGGAGAAATCGGGCGATTTGCCCGCCATCACCCTGGCATGGGCAGAGAGCCCATGCGGCGGGCGCTGACGGCCAACTCATCCCGATTGCTCCCCAACGCGGCCCCAAATAGATCGTAAACACGTTCTAAGCGCATAGGGTGCGGATACGCCAAAACAGCGGTGGTGGGATGTTGCGTAAGATGGCTGATGCCCATTGCTCGCCCTCTGTCACCGTGAAACTCTTCCAGCGCGAACACCGCTCCCTGTTCGGTGAAATCCTGGACTGGATGCTCACGCCGCTGCTGCTGCTGTGGCCGGTCAGCCTGGCGCTGACCTGGCTGGTGGCGCAAGGCATTGCGGGCAAGCCCTTTGACCGCGCGCTGGAATACAACGTGCAAGCCCTGTCGCAGCTGTTGGTGGTGTCGCAGCCGCACCAGGCGCAGTTCAACCTGCCGTTGCCCGCCCGCGAAATCATGCGTGCCGACGACACCGACCAGGTCTACTACCAGGTGCTGGGCGGGCACGGCGAATTCCTCAGCGGCGAGCGCGACTTCCCCGCGCCGCCCACCGAAGAGCTGCCCGCCGAAGGCCCGGTCCACCTGCGGGACGACGAAATGCGCGGCCTGGCCGTGCGCGTGGCCTACCTGTGGACCCGGCTGGACCTGCCCGGCAGCCCGCTGGCCCTGGTGCAGGTGGCCGAGACGCGTGAAAAGCGCTCGGTGCTGGCCGCCGAAATTATCAAAGGCGTGATGCTGCCCCAGTTCGTCATCCTGCCGCTGGCGGTGCTGCTGGTCTGGCTGGCCCTGGCGCACGGCCTGCGCCCCCTGAAGCAGCTGGAAGAACGCATCCGCGCCCGCACCCCGGACGACCTGAGCCCGCTGGACGACCAGGCCCTGCCGCAAGAAGTTGCCCCCCTGCTGGCCTCGGTGAATGATCTGCTGACCCGGTTGAAGGACTCCATCGCCACCCAAAAACGATTTTTGGCCGACGCCGCCCACCAGCTCAAAACCCCGCTGGCGGGCTTGCGCATGCAGGCCGACCTGGCCCAGCGCGAAGGCACCAACACGGCGGAGCTGAAGCGCTCGCTGCAGCAAATCGGCCGCTCCAGCGTGCGCGCCACCCACACCGTCAACCAGCTGCTGTCGCTGGCCCGGGCCGAAAACAGCGGCGTCAGTCTGAGCCTGCAAACCTGTGACCTGGCCCGTCTGACCATGGACGTGGTGCGCGACAGCGTGCCCCGCGCGCTGGAAAAACGCATCGACCTGGGCTACGACGGTGCGCAAGCAGCCAGCCCCGGCGTGCAGACCAGCGGCCACCCCACGCTGCTCAAAGAGCTGGTGCGCAACCTGGTGGACAACGCCATCTACTACACCCCGTCCAGCGCCGACCAGCCCGCCATCGTCACCGCCCGCGTGCTGGCCGAACCCGATGGCGGCGTGCTGCTGCAGGTAGAAGACAACGGCCCCGGCATCCCCGAGGCCGAGCGCAGCCTGGTGTTCCAGCCCTTCTACCGTGCCCTGGGCACCGAGGCCGACGGCTCCGGCCTGGGCCTGTCCATCGTGCAAGAAATCGCCCGCCAGCACCGCGCCGAAGTCACCCTGGAAGAGGCCCACCCCGGCCAAGTGCCACCGGGGCTGCGGGTCAGCGTGCGGTTTGGTGCCTGAGTGGCTTGTGGATGAAATAGGCCTCCAGCGCAGGTGGGATGTGCGCAAGCAGCACTCATTTTAGGAGTGCTTATCGTGCGACGCTATCGCGCGCCAAATAAATTGACATATGATTTGTCGTGCGACAAATAAACCACTGTCGCGCCAGCCCATGCCCAAAATCGTTGTGACCTCAGACTTGGATGCGCTGGTGCAGTGCATCAGCGACTTCCCAGACGGCGTAAGCCTGGACATGCTGCGGGCGAGCCCGCGCAACGCGGTGTCGGCCCGCACCCTGCAACGGCGGCTGGCCGACCTGGTGGCGCAGGGGCGCATCGTCCCGCAGCGGGAATGGCGCAATGTGAAGTACCGCGTGGTCCCGGCCGGGTCGGCTGTGGCCTTGCCTGCTTTGGCGGCCACGGCCAGCGGAGAGCCGTATGTGCCCCTGTCCCCCGCAGGCGCAGCCATCAAGGCCTATGTGCGCCAGCCGCTACAGGCCCGCCGCCCGGTGGGCTACAGCACCGACTTTCTCAATGCCTACCACCCCAACGCCACCTGGTATTTGCCGGAAAAACTGCGCGGCCAGCTGCATGCCATGGGCCGCTCGCCTGTCGACGCCGCACCCGCAGGCACTTTTGCGCGTGACATTCTGGGCCGCCTGCTGATTGATCTGTCCTGGGCCTCGTCGCGGCTGGAGGGCAACACCTACTCCCGGCTGGACACCGAGCGGCTGATCCAGTTTGGCGAGGTGGCCGAGGGCAAGGACGCACTGGAGACCCAGATGATCCTGAACCACAAACAGGCCATCGAATACCTGGTGCAGGACAGCCAGCGGGTGGCGGTGAACGCCGACACCGTGATTGCGCTACACGCCCTGTTGTCCGACGGCTTGCTGGCCGACCCGTTGGCCTGCGGCAGGCTGCGCCATACCGCCGTGGAAATTGGCGGCAGCGTGTACCGTCCGCTGGCGCTGCCGCAGCCCATTGAAGACCTGTTCGGCATCGTGCTGGGCATGGCGGCCGAGATCGAAGACGCGTTCGAGCAGTCCTTCTTTCTGATGGTGCACCTGCCCTATTTGCAGCCGTTTCTGGACGTGAATAAACGCGTCTCCCGGCTGGCGGCCAACATCCCGCTGGTCGCCGCCAACCTGAGCCCGCTGTCCTTCATTGACGTGCCCGAGCGCGCTTACGTGGACGCCATGCTGGGCGTGTACGAGATGTGCCAGGTCGATCTGCTGCGCGACGTGTTTGTGCAGGCCTACGAACGCTCCTGCCAGCAGTACCTGGCCGTGCGTAGCCAACTGGTGCCGCCGGATACTTTTCGGCTGCGCTACCGCCTGGCCTTGGCCGAGACGGTGCGGGCCATCGTGCAGAGCGACCACCCGGCGACCGAAACCGTGGTGCGCAGCCACCTGCCCAAATCAGTTGCAGCCGAGGACCAAGCCAGATTTGTTCAGTTGGTGGGGGATGAGTTCAAAAGCCTCCACGCAGGCAACGCAGTGCGTTTCGGGCTGCGGCCATTGGAGTTTTCGGCGTGGTTGAAAATAACAAGCAAATAAGCCTCCAGTGCAGGTGGAATGTGCGCAAGCAGCTATTGTTTTAGGAGTAATGCAGATGCCCGCCACCGCCCTGTTCCACCAAGGCACCCAGCTGCTCACCGCTGGCGATGCCGCCGGGGCCGAGGCCTGCCTGCGCCAGGCCATCGCGCTGGCCCCCACGCTGGCCGAGGCGCACGCCAACCTGGGCCTGGCGCTGGAGGCCCAGGGTGGTGTGGGGGCGCTGGCCGACGCGGTGGCCTGCTACCAGCAATCCATCGCCCACAACCCCACGCTGCCACAAACCTACGTCAACCTCGGCGGGGCCTTGCTGCTGCTGCGCCAGCTGATGGATGCCGAGCTGGCCTGCGCCCAGGCGCTGCGGCTACAAAACGACGACCCCGACGCCTGGTGCAACCTGGGCGCGGTCTACGCCCGCATGGGGCTGGAGGAAGAGTCCGAAGACTGCTGCCGCCAGGCGTTGGCGCTGCGGGCCGACCACGCCAAGGCCCGCTTCAACCTGGCCTACCTGCTGCTGCGCCAGGGGCGGTGGGAGGAAGGCTGGCAACAATTCGAGTCCCGCGACTGGTACGCCGCGCTGGCCACCCACATGCGCTGCGCGCGCTGGCAGGGCGAACCGCTGGCGGGGCGCTCGGTGCTGGTGGGTTTTGAAGCCGGGCTGGGCGACATGCTGCAGTTTGGCCGCTACGTGGCGGAGCTCAAAAAGCGCGGGGCCGGGCGCGTCACCCTGCTCTGCCACCCGCCGCTAAAGCGCCTGCTGGCCACCCTGCCGGGGGTGGACGTACTGCTGGGTTTTGACGAAGACCTGTCCATTGGCGCTTGGGACTGCTGGACGCCGCTGTTGAGCCTGCCCTACCACTGCCAAACGCGGCTGGACAACATCCCCGCCCCATTGCCCTACCTCCGGTCGGAGCCCGCGTTGCGGGCGCAGTGGGCCGCGCGCCTGCCTGCCACCGGCTTACATGTGGGCTTGCGAGTGGGCCTGGTGTGGCGGGGCAACCCGCGCTTTGAAAACGACGCCGAGCGCTCGCTGCCCAGCCTGCACACACTGCGGCCGCTGGCGGCGCTGGCCGGGGTGCACTTCATCAGCCTGCAAAAAGGTGCGGGGGAGGGCGAGTCCGCGCCCTGGCTGGCCACCGCACTGGGGGCCGAGCTGCACGACTTTGCCGACACCGCCGCCGTCATCGACCAGCTGGACCTGCTCATCACCGTGGACACCGCCGTGGCCCACCTGGCGGGTGCCCTGGGCAAGCCCTGCTGGGTGCTGCTGCCCGACTATTTGACCGACTGGCGCTGGCTCACCGGGCGCAGCGACTCGCCTTGGTACCCCGGCGCGGTGCGCTTGTTTCGCCAGCCTGCAGGGGGTGGCTGGGAACCGGTGGTGGCGGAGTTGGTGCAAGCCCTGCAAAGCCGGATTGACAAGGGCTGAGTCTGGGCCTTCAATGGGTGTCCTCGTCAAAGAGAGACAAGATGGCATCCACAAAACACCCCCCACCGCACCCCGCGCTGGCCGCACTCGGCGACGCCCACAAGGTCAAGGTCGCGGTCAGCGACATCGACGGCGTGCTGCGCGGCAAGTACCTGCACATCGACAAATTTCTGGGCGCAGCCCAGCCCTACCCGGCGGGTGGCTTTGGCTTTTGCGACGTGGTGCTGGGCTGGGACATGGTGGATAGCTGCTACGACAACGCCACGGTGACCGGCTGGCAGCACGGCTTTCCCGACGCGCTGGCCCGGCTCGACCTGGACACCGCCCGCCACGTGCCGTGGGACAACGGCGTGCCCTTCTTTTTGGGTGAATTCGTGCTGGCCGACGGTACGCCACACCCGCTGTGCCCGCGCCAGACGCTCAAAAAAGTGCTTAAACGCGCTGAAAAAATGGGCCTGCAGGTGCTGACCGGCATGGAGTTCGAGTGGTTCAACTTCCTGGAAACCCCGCACAGCTGGGCCGAGAAGAAGGGCGTGGGTGCGACCCAGCTCACGCCCGGCATGTTTGGCTATTCGCTCTTGCGCATGCACCAGAACCGCGACTTCTTCAACGCCATCATGGACGACATGCGCGCCTTTGGTGTGCCCATCGAAGGCCTGCACACCGAGACCGGCCCCGGCGTGTTTGAAGTGGCCATCTGCTTCAGTGAAGCCCTGGCCCAGGCCGACCGGGCGGTGCTGTTCAAAACCGGGGTGAAAGAGATCGGCGCACGCTTTGGCATCATGCCCAGCTTCATGGCCAAGCCGAACGCGCAGCTGCCCGGTTGCAGCGGCCACATCCACCAAAGTTTGAGCGACAACGGCAAAAACAACCTGTTTTTTGACGCCCAAGCCCCGCGCAAAATGAGCAAGCTGTTTGAAAGCTACCTGGCCGGGCAGGTCGCCTGCCTGATGGACTTCGGCCCGATGATCTGGCCCACCATCAACAGCTATAAACGGCTGGTGGACGGCTGCTGGGCCCCGGTCAAACCGACCTGGGGCATGGACAACCGCACCGCCAGCTTCCGCGTCATCGCGGGCAGCCCCAAGGCCACCCGGCTGGAAACCCGCTGCCCCGGGGCCGACGTCAACCCCTACCTGGCGATGGCCGCCGTCATCGCCGCCGGGCTGGACGGGGTAGAGAAAGGCCTGCAGCTGACCACCCCACCCATCACCGGCACCAACGGCGGCGCAGAGCACATCGCCCGCGCCCCGCGCACCCTGATCGAAACCACCCGCGCCTTCCAGCAGTCGGCCATCGCCCGCGACTGGCTGGGCGACACCTTCGTAGACCACTTTGCCGCCACCCGCGAATGGGAATGGCGGCAGTGGCTGGACGCGGTGACGGATTGGGAACTCAAACGCTACTTTGAAATTATTTAACCCATGACCATCACCTCCTTCGCCTTCCCCACCCCCATCCAGTTCGGTCCCGGCGCGCGCAAGCGGGTGGCCGACCACCTGCTCAGCCTGGGTTACCAACGCCCGCTGCTGGTCACCGACCGCGCCCTGGCCGCGTTGCCGGTGCTGGCCGAGTTCCTCACCCACCTGGAGGGGCTGGACGTGGCCTTGTACTCCGGCGTGTTTGGCAACCCGAGCTGCAACCAGGTGATGGCCGGGGCCGCGGCCTACCGCGCCCACTGCGCCGACTGCGTCATCGGCTTTGGCGGCGGCGCGGCGCTGGACGTGGCCAAGCTGGTCGGCATACCGGCCACCCACCCCGGCGACATTCTGGAATACGCCTGGGACCACCCCAAAGTGCGCCACATCGTTCAGCCGCTGCCCTACTTTGTGGCGCTGCCCACCACCGCCGGCACAGGGTCGGAAGTGGGCCGGTCTGCCGTGGTGAGCGAGAACGACAGCCACCTCAAACGCGTGGTGTTCAGCCCCCACATCCTGGCCAAAACCGTGTTTGCCGACCCCGAGCTCACCCTGGCCCTGCCCGCCGCCGTGACCGCCGCCACCGGCATGGACGCGCTCACCCACAATATTGAGAGCTACCTGTCCCCCGCCTACCACCCCTTGTGCGACGGCATTGCGCTGGAAGGCACGCGCATCGCCGCCGCTGCGCTGCGCACCGCCGTGGCCGAGCCCGGTAACCTGCAGGCCAGAGGCGACATGATGGTGGCGTCGATGATGGGGGCCATCGCCTTCCAAAAAGACCTGGGCGCGGTGCATTCCTGCGCCCATGCCTTGGGTGCCGTGTGCGACCTGCACCACGGCCTGGCCAACGCGCTGATGATCGACACCGTACTGGCCTGGAACTACACCGCCGCTGCGTCCAAGTTCGACGCACTGGCCCACGCCTGCCGGGTCCACAGCGGCGGCGCGGCCTTTGTGCCCTGGCTGCGCCAGCTCAAACAAGACATCGGTATCACCACCCGCCTGGCCGACCACGGCGTGCGGCCTGAACACCTGCCGCGCCTGGTTGAAATTGCCAGCGCGGACCTGTGCCACCAAACCAACCCGCGCCCGTGTACGGCGGCAGACTTCGAGATGCTTTTCAGGGCGGCGATGTGATGCGTTTGAAGATTGGCATCAGCGCCTGCTTCTTGCACCCCGACCCGGCCCGCGCCGCATTTGGCAAAAAGACGCTGCAGTACGTCGAGCAGTCCATGGCCCACTGGATCATGTCCGGCGGTGCGCTGCCGGTGATGGTGCCGTCCCCGGTGGGCGACACCGCGCGCGGCGACGTGCAGTTTGCCGACTACGCCGACTGGCTGGACGGCCTGGTGCTGCACGGCGGGGCCGACGTGTGGCCCGGCAGCTACGGCGAAACCCCGCTGCAAGAGCGCTGGAGCGGCGACCGCATCCGCGACGGCTACGAGCAGGCGCTGGTGCAGGCCTTTGTGGCCGCAGGCAAGCCGGTGTTTGGCGTCTGCCGGGGGCTGCAGCTGATCAACGTCGCCTTTGGCGGCACGCTGTACCAGGACATCGCCACCCAGCGCCCCGAGGCCGTGCCGCACCGGGATGCCGACGCCTACGACCGGCATTTTCACCCGGTAGAAATAGTAGCCAAAACACGCCTTAGCGCTCTATTGGATTGCGCAGGTAGCTATCAAATAAATAGCATTCACCACCAAGGCATCAAAGACCTGGCCCCCGGTTTTGTGGTCGAAGCGCGCAGCCCGCAAGACGGCGTGATCGAAGCCATCCGCCACACCGGCCCCGGTTTTGTGGCCGCCGTGCAGTGGCACCCCGAATTCCACCAACCCGCCCCCGGCGTGCTGGACGACACCCCTTTGCTCACCGACTTTCTGGCCGCAGCCCAGGCTGCCAAAGACGCACCATGACCACCCTCGACATCCACAACCCCGCCACCGGCGCGCTGGTCGCCCAGCTGCCTGCCGACGACACTGCCTCCGTCACCGCCAAGGCCATCGCCGCCCGCGCCGCCCAGCCCGCCTGGGCCGCCACGCCGCTGGCCGAGCGCTGTGCCTGCATTGCCCGCTTCCGCGCCGCCATCGTGGCCGAGCTGCCCGCGCTGGCCGCCACGCTGACCCGTGAAACCGGCAAGCCGATCAGCCTGGCGCGTAACGAGATCAACGGCCTGCTGCCGCGCATCGACTTCTTTCTGGCCGAGGTTGGCGCCAGTACCGCCACCCAAACCCTGTTGGACGCGGGCGGTATGGCCGAGCAAATCCAGCACCTGCCGCTGGGCGTGGTGGCCAATATTTCGGCCTGGAACTACCCCTGGTTCGTCGGCGGCAACGTCTTCATCCCGGCGCTGTTGACCGGTAACGCCGTGCTTTACAAACCGTCCGAGTTCGCCGCGCTGACCGGCCTGGCCATCGCCCGGCTGCTGCACGGCGCGGGTGTGCCGCAGGACGTTTTCACCCCGCTCATCGGCGCGGGCGATGTGGGCGCGGCCCTGCTGGCACAGCGTATCGACGGCCTGTTCTTCACCGGCTCGCACGCCACCGGGGCCAAGATCGCCCAGGCCCTGGGCCCGCGCTTGGTCAAGCTGCAGCTGGAGCTGGGCGGCAAAGACCCCACCTATGTATGTGACGACGCCGACCCCGCCAGCGCCGCCGCTGCGCTGGCCGACGGCGCCATGTACAACACCGGCCAGGGCTGCTGCTCGGTGGAGCGCATTTACGTGCACGAGGCGGTGTTTGATGCCTTTGTGGCTGCCTTGGTGGACACCGTGCGCGGCTTCAAAGTGGGTGACACGATGGATGAGTCCACCTACATCGGCCCGCTGACCCGCGCCGCCCAGATGGACGTGCTGGACGCCCAGGTGGCCGACGCGGTGGACAAGGGGGCGGTGTTGCTGCTGGGCGGCCAACGCCTGTCCGGTCCCGGCTATGACGGTGGTAACTGGTATGCCCCGACCGTGCTGGCCCAGGTAGACCACCGCATGGCGGTGATGGTGGACGAAAGCTTTGGTCCCATCGTCGGCATCCGCAAAGTCAGCAGCGACGCCCAGGCCGTGGCGCTGATGAACGACAGCCGCTACGGCCTGACCGCCGGTGTTTTCACCCCCGACGAGGCCCGCGCCCGCAGCCTGATGGCCCAGTTGCACGCAGGCACGGTGTACTGGAACTGCTGCGACCGCGTCAGCCCGCGCCTGCCGTGGAGCGGGGTGGGGGACTCAGGCATCGGCCTGACGCTTTCGACCTACGGCATCCAGGCGTTCACGCGGGTCAAGGCCTGGCATTTGCGGCAGGCATGAGGGGCGTGGGCGCATGGCGCAATTCGGGTATGTTTTGTCGTTTTTGGCCAAGTGACAAATAGGCTGTTTGCGCAATTAGAGTCTGCGCTGGCAGCTATTAAAAAAATAGCGTATCGGGGCGCTGTGGCCAGGCCTATGTGGCATCAATTTTGCTGAGTGGTGGGTACGCCGCCTTCACGTGCCGTGGGGGCGGGCATTTTGGCGTAAACCGCCCCAACCCAGTGCAAGGAGCCCGCATGGCCACACCCTCAACCCAGTCCCCCGTTTTGCAGCAAACCCTGGGCACGGTCCAGCTGTGGGGCATCGCCGTCGGGCTGGTCATTTCGGGCGAGTACTTTGGCTGGAGCTTTGGCTGGGCCTCGGCGGGCACGCTGGGCTTTACCGTCACCGCGCTGTTTATCGCGGCCATGTACACCTGCTTCATCTTCAGCTTTACCGAGCTGACCACCTCCATCCCCCACGCGGGCGGGCCGTTTGCGTACAGCAAGCAGGCGTTTGGCCCGGTGGGCGGCTATATCGCCGGGGCGGCCACGCTGATCGAATTTGTCTTTGCCCCGCCGGCCATTGCGCTGGCGATTGGCGCGTATTTGAACGTGCAGTTCCCGTCCATCGACCCCAAGATGGCGGCGGTGGGGGCGTACATCGTGTTCATGCTGCTGAACATCGTGGGCGTGCAGATTGCGGCCACCTTCGAGCTGGCCGTCACCCTGCTGGCGATTTTTGAGTTGCTGGTGTTCATGGGGGTGGTGTCGCCGGGCTTTTCCATCGCTAACTTCACCAAGGGCGGCTGGTCGGGCCAGGATAGCTTCAGCTGGGCGGCCATTCCCGGCATGTTTGCCGCGATTCCGTTTGCCATCTGGTTCTTTTTGGCGATTGAAGGCGTGGCCATGGCGGCAGAAGAGGCCAAAGACCCCAAGCGCTCCATCCCCATCGCCTACATCACCGGCATCTTGACTCTGGTGGTGCTGGCCGTGGGCGTGATGATTTTTGCCGGTGGCGCGGGCGACTGGACCAAGCTGGCCAATATCAACGACCCGCTGCCCCAGGCCATGAAGCTGATCGTGGGCGAAAACAGCCAGTGGCTGCACATGCTGGTGTGGTTGGGCCTGTTCGGGCTGATCGCGTCGTTCCACGGCATTATTCTGGGCTATTCACGGCAGATTTTTGCGCTGGCCCGCGAGGCCTACCTGCCCGCCTACTTTGCCAAGATCCACCCCCGCTTTAATACCCCGCACCGCGCGATTCTGGCCGGTGGCGTAGTGGGCATTGCAGCGATTTTCAGCGACGAGCTGATCACCCTGGGTGGCCAGACGCTGACCGCCAACATCGTCACCATGTCGGTGTTTGGCGCCATCGTGATGTACATCATCAGCATGCTCAGTCTGTTCCAGCTGCGCCGCACGGCGCCCAACATGGTGCGCCCGTTCCGTGCGCCGCTGTACCCGCTGTTCCCTGCGTTTGCGCTGGTAGGTGCCTGCGTGTGCCTGGTGACCATGGTTTACTTCAACCCGCTGATGTTTGCCATCTTCGTGGGCTTCATGGCCGTGGGCGGGGTGTACTTTGTGCTGACCAAGGGGCAGCGCACAGCGGCGGTGCTGGCTGCGGCCTAAATGCCCGCGTTCTTCCATACGGTGGGTGCCCACCGCTACCCGTTTCGCGACCTGCGCGACCTGCTGGCCAAGGCCACGCCGCTGCGCTCGGGCGACCTGCTAGCGGGCGTGGCCGCGGCCAACGCGCAGGAGCGGGTGGCCGCGCAAATGGCCCTGGCCGACCTGCCGCTGGCCACCTTTTTGCAGCAACCGGTGGTGCCGTATGAAAGCGATGAGGTCACCCGCCTCATCATCGACAGCCATGACAGCGCCGCCTTCGCGCCCATCCGCCACCTGACGGTGGGCGACTTTCGCAACTGGCTGCTCAGCGACCCGGTGGACAGCGTCATGCTGGCAGCGGTGGCTCCCGGCATCACGCCCGAGATGGCGGCGGCGGTCAGCAAGATCATGCGCAACCAGGACCTGATTTTGGTCGCCAAAAAGTGCCGTGTGGTCACCGCCTTTCGCAGCACCATCGGGCTGGAAAATCGCTTGTCCACCCGGCTGCAGCCCAACCACCCCACCGACGACACCAGTGGCATTGCCGCCAGCGTGCTCGACGGCCTGCTGTACGGCAGCGGTGACGCGGTGATCGGCATCAACCCCGCTACCGACAACGTGCCCCAGGTCGTCAAGATCGTCACCATGCTGGACGCCATCATCCAGCGCTACGAAATCCCCACGCAAAGCTGCGTGCTGACCCACGTGACCAACACCATCCAGGCGATTGAGCGCGGCGCGCCGGTGGACCTGGTGTTCCAGTCCATTGCCGGTACCGAGGCGGCCAACCGCAGCTTTGGCATCAATTTGGCGCTGCTGGCCGAGTCACGCAGCGCAGCCCTGTCGCTAAAGCGCGGCACGGTGGGCGACAACGTGATGTACTTTGAAACCGGCCAGGGCAGCGCCCTGTCGGCCAACGCCCACCATGGCATGGACCAGCAAACCTGCGAGGCCCGCGCCTACGCCGTGGCCCGCGCCTTCAAGCCGCTGCTGGTCAACACCGTGGTCGGCTTCATCGGGCCCGAATATTTGTTCGACGGCAAGCAAATCATCCGCGCCGGGCTGGAAGACCACTTTTGCGCCAAGCTGCTCGGCCTGCCCATGGGCTGCGACGTGTGCTACACCAACCACGCCGAGGCCGACCAGAACGACATGGACGTGCTGCTCACCCTGCTGGCCGCCGCCGGTTGCAGCTTTGTGATGGGCATCCCCGGCTCGGACGACATCATGCTGAACTACCAGACCACCTCGTTCCACGACGCGCTGTACGCCCGCCGCCTGCTCGGCCTGCGCCCCGCGCCCGAGTTCGAGGCCTGGCTGCAGCGGATGCAGATTTTTGAAGGCGAGGGCGTAGCCCAGCTGGCGTCCGCCCTGCCCGAGCCGTTTGCGCAAGCACTGATGGCGATGGCATGAATGGATTTGGCACACCCCCAGGCTTGCCCGCTGCGCGTGGCCTCCAACCCCCTTGCAGGGGGCGCCACCAGCAGCCCGGCAAAGCCGGTTCTGCGGTGTCCTGGTACAGGCAGTCTCGTCTCATAGCGTGGAATTGATTGGTATGTGGAGGCGTTTTTATGGCTGTTGTTGAAAACCCCTGGCACGCCCTGCGCAGCCTCACTGCCGCGCGCATTGCCCTGGGCCGCACCGGCGTCAGCCTGCCCACCGCGCCGCAGCTCGAATTCCAGCTGGCCCACGCCCGTGCGCGCGACGCCGTGCACCTGCCGCTGGACACCGTGCACCTGCTGCAGGCGCTGGGTGAGGTGCTGCCCGGCCACCCGGACGCTCTTCCATTGGCCAGCGCCGCCCCCGACCGCAGCACCTACCTGCAGCGCCCCGATCTGGGCCGCAGGCTGGACGCCGTATCGCACGGCGCGTTGGCAAGCCTGTACCAGCCCGCCCACGGCTACGACCTGGCGCTGGTGGTGGTCGATGGCCTGTCGTCTCTGGCCATCACCCAAAACGCCGCCCCCTTCATCCATGCCCTGCTGCAGCGGCTGGGCCAGGATGCGCACGACAACTGGACCTTAGCCCCCACCACCATCGTCACCCAGGGCCGGGTCGCCATTGGCGATGAAGTCGGCCAGCTGCTGGGTGCCAGAACCGTGGTGGTGCTGGTCGGCGAACGCCCCGGCCTGAGCGCCCCTGACAGCATGGGCCTGTACCTCACCTGGGCCCCGCAGGTAGGCCTGACGGACGCCGCCCGCAACTGCATATCGAACGTGCGGCCCGAAGGGCTGTCGTATTCGGAGGCCGCCTACAAGCTGCACATGCTGCTACGCGAATCGCGCAAACGGCAGTTGTCGGGGGTGGATGTGAAGGACGAGACCGAGGCGGTGCTGGTACCGGGGGCCGGGGAGGGGAGGCGATTTTTGCTGGCGTGATGGCAGCAGCAGATCCATCGGCGCAACTTATCGCCCATGAATGGAAGTATCCATGCCGGCTGCGGGCCAAATCCAGGCACGCACAACGGTACGATCCAAAGCTTTCACCCACCTCCCCCGAAAGCCCCCCATGTCTCTGCAACGCATCAACCCCGGTAACCGCCTCTGCGACGCCACCATCCACAACGGCGTGGCCTACCTGGCCGGGCAGATTCCCGAAGACGCCAGCCTGCCCATCGCCGCCCAGACCCAGAGCGTGCTGGACCAAATCGACACCGTGCTGGCCCAGGCCGGTAGCGACAAGGCGCACATCCTCAGCGCCACCATTTACCTGTCCAGCATGGGCGACTTTGCCGCCATGAACGCGGTGTGGGACGCCTGGATCGGCAGCACCGGCATCGGCCCGGCCCGTGCCACGGTAGAGGCCCGGCTGGCCCGCCCAGAGATCAAGGTAGAGATCATGGTGATGGCGGCTGTTTTGTAAGCCAAATAGGCTGTTGGTGCATATGGAATGTGCGGTAAATGCTATGGTTTAAATAGCACCTGGTTACCGCCCGATAGGGCTATCGGTAGCCACACCACGGTCACAAAAATGTCGTAATTGCTTGCTGTAATGGACCGGTTTTCGAATCCATTTCAACCACCGTGTGCCTGGTGGGCGCTGGGTGGGTAGGCCTTCGCGGGCACCCGCTGGTGCTTTCCAGGGGTACGCGGACAACTTGCAAGGCAACCCGTGGCACCAGCATCCACCACTGCGTCGACCAACGTTCTAGGGCGTCGGCTGTTGGCGACTTTCTGTACCGTCTTGCTCCTGACGCTGGCCGGATCCGGCATGGGTGCTTGGTCGCTGTACCGGGTCGATGGCGCGACGCGGGCGGCCATTGAAGAGAACGTAGGCAATGAGCGCATGGTGGCTGAGGCCTACCGGTTGCAGGCGATCAATGCCGAGCGCTACAAGGCGATGGCACTGAGTTCCGAGCCCGAAGTGGGCGAGATTCTCGCGGCAGATATCAGCACCACCAAGGCGGCTTACGACAAGCTGATGCAGCAATTGGCGGGCCGTATGAAGAGTGACGCCGAGCTTGCTTTGTTGGCGAAGACGGACGCTGCCAGCCGCACATTTGAGAGCGCCGCCAAAGAACTGGTCACCGTGCGCGACTTCGGCATGACTGAAAAAATCCGCCAGGTCTACAGCCAACAGTTTCAGCCCAGCTCTGCGGCTTTGCTGCAGTCCCTGGCGCAGCTGGCGCAGCTACAGCGCGAGACAATTGAGGCTGTGAGCGCACGCATCGCGCAGCTCAGTGCCATGGCCCGGTGGGCGCTGCTGGTGTTTAGCCTGGCGGCACTGCTGGTGGGTGGACTGTTGACCCTGTGGCTGGTACGCAGCATCTCGCACCCCATCCAGCTGGCGAATGCGACGGCGCAGCGCGTGTCCGGTCTGGACTTGCGCTACGACATTGCAGGCCATTCCCGCGATGAAGCGGGCCAGTTGCTGCACTCGCTGGGCACCATGCAGTCGGCGTTGCGCCAGCTGGTACTGCGCGTACGGGAGTCGGCCCACAGCGTGCGCTTGGCTGCCGTGGAAATCGCCCAGGGCAACACCGACCTATCGAACCGTACGGAGAGCACCGCCTCCAGCCTGCAGCAAACCGCCGCCGCGCTGGAACAGGTTTCGCAGAACCTGCGGGATTCGACTGCTGCCGCCACCCAGGCCGAGCGCATGGCCCATGCTGCGGCCGACCTGGCCTTGCAGGGCGGCGATGCCGTGGCCAAGGTGGTACACACCATGCAGGCCATTCAGCAGTCCTCGGGCAAGGTGGTGGACATCATTGGCGTCATCGACGGTATCGCGTTTCAAACCAACATCTTGGCCCTCAATGCCGCGGTAGAGGCCGCGCGGGCCGGAGAAGCCGGTCGTGGTTTTGCCGTGGTGGCGGCCGAGGTGCGGCACCTGGCGACGCGTTCCGCCGAGGCGGCCCGCGAAATCAAGGCCTTGATTGCCACGTCGGCCCAGGGCGTGGCGGCTGGCACGGTGCTGGTGGACAGTGCCGGGCAAAGCATGGCGCGGATTGTGGACGCCATCCAGGGGGTGGCGCAGACCATTGGCGAGGTTGCCGCATCCACGCATACGCAGTCCCGGGACATTGGCCAGATCAACACGGCGGTGTCGCAGCTAGAGCAGATGACGCAGCAAAATTCGGCGCTGGTCGAAGAGTCGGCGGCGGCCTCTGACGGCCTGCGCCACCAGTCGCAGGATCTGGCGGGGCTGATCAGCCAGTTCATGTTGCCGCATCCCGCAGATACCGAACAAGTCTCCCCCGCGCGCCTGCCGATGCTGGCCCACAAAGCGTAGCGTTCTGCACCTGGACGCCTCGGCGCACGGGCACCCGTCTGGCCGCAGCCGAGCCACTAGTGTTCTATGCCAAATAGGCTTCTAGCGTAGGAGGTATGTGCGGTAGTAGCTATAAATTTGCTAGTATTCGTGCCTATGAATTCTCGCCACCCGGCCACCCCGGAAAACGGGGGGCGCACGCACCGCACAACCCGCTGGGGCGCTGCCTTATGGCTGCTGCTGCTCACCGGCTGCGCCACCACGCCGATGCAGCCTGGCGACCGCGCACCGGACGCCCTGCCGTCCCGCTTGACCCTGGACGTATCCCACGACGTCACCATCTCGGCCCTGGGTCTGGTGGGTACGCCGTACCGCTGGGGCGGCAACACGCCGGACACGGGCTTTGACTGCAGCGGGCTGATTGGCTATGTGTACAAAACCCGGGCCGGGCTGGCCGTACCGCGCACCGTCGCCCAGCTGGTGCACTGGGGCCAGCCGGTGGCCGCGGACGCTGTGCGCACCGGCGACCTGGTGGTGTTCACCGGCGCAGCCATGCATGCGGGCATTTACGTGGGCGAAGGGCGGTTTGTGCACGCGCCGTCTACCGGCGGCGAGGTGCGGCTGGACCCGCTGGCGGCCAAATACTGGGCGCGGCAACCGGTGGTCTACCGGCGGCCTTAACTTGGCACACCCCCAGGCTGCACACTGCGTGTTTGCGCCAACCCCCTTGCAGGGGGCGAACCCAGTGGCCCGGCAAAGCCGGTTCCACGGGTTCCCTGGGGTGAGATCCGTTGTGCCCGCTGCTGAGTTTTTACCCTTTATGTAACGCCGCCCACTGCGCCGTCCACTGCAAGCGCGCCGCCGCCAAATGCCGCGCCTTGACATGGCCGAAGCCGCGTATCTGCTCTGGGATGCGCGCAAATTCCACCACCGCCGCATGGTTGGCCGGGGTCAGCCGGGGCAGCAGCGCGGCGATGTCGGCGCGGTATTGCTGGACGAGTGCGCGCTCGGTGCGCCGCTCGTTTTGGTAGCCAAACGGGTCGAACGCCGTACCGCGCAGACCCTTGAGCCGGGCCAGCAGACGGAATAGGCCCAACGTGCGCGGGCCAAACTGCATCTTCTGCTGCTCGCCTTTGGCATTCTTGGGCGACAGCCAGGGCGGCGCCAGGTGGTAGCGCAGCACAAAGTCGCCCTCGAACTGGCTTTGGATGCGGGCCAGAAAGGCCGGGTCGGATTGCAGCCGGGCCACCTCGTACTCGTCCTTGGTGGCCATCAGCTTGAACAGATAGCGCGCCACGGCCTCGGTCAGCGGCAGGGCCTTGCCCAGTGGCTGCTCGGCGCGCTTTACCTGTTGGATAAATAAAAGATAGCTGTCGGCGTAGGCCGCGTCTTGGTAGGCGGTCAAAAACGCCACCCGGCGCAGCAGCATCGCGTCGAGTGATTCGCGCGGTGTCCAGTGAATGGCTTGCGCAGGCACGGCGACGCTGGCCGGGTCGTGCGCGGCATGGCGGCCCCAGGCGAAGGCGGTTTTGTTGGCCTCGACCGCCATGTTGTTGAGTTCCATGGCGCGCAGCAGTGACGCCAGCCGCAGCGGCACCCAACCTTTTTGCCAGGCGTAGCCCAGCAGCATCGGGTTGGCGTACAGGCTGTCGCCCATCAGGCGGTTGGCGGCAGCATCGGCATCGAAGCTGGCCACGGCATTCGGCCCCACGGCACGCACGATTTCGGCGGCGCAGGCGTCGCTGGGGTTGTGCCAGTCCGCCTGGTGTACGAAGGCCGCTGTGGGCGCGGCGTGGGTGTTCAGCGCCACGTGGGTCCGGCCGGGGCGCATGCGCAGCAGGGTTTCTTTGCCCGCCGCCACCACCGGGTCGCAGGCCAGGATGAGGTCGGCCGCCGCCATGCTGACGCGGGTGGTGCGGATGCTGTCTTGCCCCGCGTCCACCGGGGCCAGCAGCACGTGGCTCCAGGTGGCGCCGCCCTTTTGCGCCAGCCCGGCGGCGTCTTGGGTGACGATGCCCCGGCCTTCCAGGTGCGCGGCCATGCCCAGCAGCTGGCCGAGGGTGATGACACCGGTGCCGCCCACGCCGGCCACCACGATGCCCCACACGCTGGCGGTGGATGGCAGCACCGGGTCGGGCAAATCCACGGCGGGCAGCGCGACGGCGGCGGGGGCTTTTTTGCGCAGCTGGCCACCGTCCACGGTCACAAAGCTGGGGCAAAAACCTTTCACGCAGGACATGTCTTTGTTGCAGCTGGACTGGTTGATCTGGCGCTTGCGGCCGAACGGGGTTTCCAGCGGTTCGATGCTCAGGCAGTTGCTCTGGTCGCCGCAGTCGCCGCAGCCTTCGCAGACAGCTTCGTTGATGACCACCCGCACGGCAGGGTCCACCAGCGTGCCGCGCTTGCGGCGGCGGCGCTTTTCGGTGGCGCAGGTCTGGTCGTAAATGATGACGGTGGTGCCTTTGATCGCACGGAATTCGCGCTGGATGCTGTCCAGCAGGTCGCGGTGCTGCACCTCCACGCCGTCCACCAGGGCCACGCCGTCGTACTTTTCCGGCTCGTCCGTCACTACTACTATTTTTGTAGCACCTTCTGCAGATACAGACTGCGCAATCTGCATAACGGAGTGCCCTTCCGGGCGTTCGCCAATGGCCTGGCCGCCGGTCATGGCCACCGCGTCGTTGTACAGAATTTTGTAGGTGATGTTGACGCCCGCTGCTATCGCCTGGCGGATGGCCAGCAGGCCGCTGTGGAAGTAGGTGCCGTCGCCCAGGTTGGCAAAGATGTGCTGGTCGGTGGGGTTATGGGTAAAGGGCTGCTGGCCCACCCAGGGCACGCCCTCGCCGCCCATCTGGGTAAAGCCGACCGTGCTGCGGTCCATCCAGGTGGCCATGAAGTGGCAGCCTATGCCGCCCATGGCGCGCGAACCCTCGGGCACCACGGTGCTGGTGTTGTGCGGGCAGCCCGAGCAGTACCAGGGCAGGCGCTCGGTGGCCTTGGCGCTGATCTCCATCGCCGCCATGGCGCGGTCTTTGGCGTCCAGCACCGCCAGATGCGCGTCGATACCGGCCGCCACGTCCTCGGGTACGCCCAGCTTGTGCAGCCGCTGGGCGATGGCCCGGGCGATCAAGGCGGGCGACAGGTCGGCGTTGGCGCGCAGCAGGGTGTTGTCGGTCGGGTTGCCCATCGACCATTCGCCGCCGCTCAGGTCGCCCTCGGGCTCGTTGAACTTGCCCAGCACATTGGGCCGCACGTCGGCGCGCCAGTTGTACAGCTCTTCTTTGAGCTGGTATTCGATGACCTGGCGCTTTTCTTCCACCACCAAAATCTCTTGCAGGCCGGTGGCAAATTCGCGGGTGAGCTGCGCCTCCAGCGGCCAGACCACGCCCACCTTGTGCAGGCGCAGGCCGATGCGGCGGCAGGTCGCGTCGTCCAGCCCCAGGTCCAGCAGCGCCTGGCGGGTGTCGTTGTAGGCCTTGCCGCTGGCGATCACGCCGAATTTGTCGTTCGGTCCTTCGATTACGTTGTAGTTCAGCCGATTCGCCCGGATGTAGGCCAGCGCGGCGTACCACTTGTAGTGCATCAACCGCGCCTCCTGCTCCAGCGCGTGGTCGGGCCAGCGGATGTGCAGCCCGCCGGGCGGGATGACGAAATCGGTCGGCGTCTGGATCCGCACGCGGTTGGGGTCCACCAGCACCGTCGCACTCGATTCCACGATCTCCTGAATGGTCTTCATGCCCGCCCAGACGCCGGAGAAGCGACTCATGGCAAAGGCGTGCAGCCCCAGGTCCAGAATCTCCTGCACATTGGCCGGGAAGAACACCGGTGTGCCGCAGGCCTTGAAAATGTGGTCGCTCTGGTGCGCGGCGGTAGAGCTTTTGGAGATGTGGTCATCCCCCG
>CANFZJ010000001.1 GCA_947451445.1 Comamonadaceae bacterium | reverse complement strand
GCGCGGCGGCGGGCCAGCTCCTCATCGCTCACATGCAGGTGCAGACCCCGGCCCGCCACGTCCAGCTCGATCTCGTCGCCGTCCTGCACCAGGGCCAGCGGGCCACCGGCAGCGGCTTCGGGGGCCACGTGCAGCACCACCGTGCCAAAGGCCGTGCCGCTCATGCGGGCATCCGATATGCGCACCATGTCGGTCACGCCGGTTTTCAGCACCTTGGGCGGCAGGCCCATATTGCCCACCTCGGCCATGCCGGGGTAGCCCTTGGGGCCGCAGTTCTTCAGCACCATCACGCAGCTGGCGTCGATGTCCAGATCCGGATCGTTGATGCGCTCTTTGTAATGCTCGATGTTCTCGAACACCACCGCACGGCCTCGGTGCTGCAGCAGGCTGGCGGTAGCGGCCGACGGCTTGATCACCGCGCCCTGCGGGGCCAGGTTGCCACGCAAAATGGCCAGGCCGCCCTGCTCTACCAGCGGTTTGTCCAGTGGGCGAATCACCTTGTCGTTGAAGCATTCGGCGTGTTCGACGTTCTGCGCCTGGGTCTGGTTGTTGACGGTGATGGCGTCGCCGTGCAGCAGGCCCGCGTCCAGCAGGCGCTTCATCACCACTGGCAGACCACCGGCGTAGTAAAAGTCTTCCATCAAATACTCGCCCGACGGCATCAGGTTGACGATGGTCGGGATATCGCGGCCCAGGCGGTCCCAGTCGTCCAGCGACAGGGGCACACCCATGCGCCCGGCGATGGCAATCAGGTGGATCACGGCGTTGGTCGATCCGCCGATGGCGCCGCAGACGCGAATCGCGTTTTCAAACGCCTCGCGGGTCAGTACCTGCGACAAACGCATGTCGCGGTGCACCATGTCCACTATCATGCGGCCCGAGCGCTGCGCCAGCTCCAGGCGGCGCGAATCGACCGCCGGAATGGCGGCATTGGTGGGCAGCGACACGCCCAGCGCCTCGACCATGCTGGCCATGGTGCTGGCCGTGCCCATGGTCATGCACACGCCTGCAGAGCGGGACATGCAGCTTTCGGCCTTCATGAACTGCGGCAGGGTCATGGTGCCCGCCTGCACGGCTTCAGAGAACTTCCACACATGGGTGCCCGAGCCGATTGGCTCGCCCCGGTAGTTGCCGTTCAGCATGGCCCCGCCGGACACCACCAGCGTGGGCAAATCGACACTGGCTGCGCCCATCAGCGTGGCAGGGGTGGTTTTGTCGCAGCCCGCCAGCAGCACCACGCCGTCCAGCGGATGGGCGCGGATGGCTTCTTCCACATCCATGCTGGCCAGATTGCGGTACAGCATGGCGGTAGGACGCATCAGGGTTTCGCCCAGCGACGACACCGGGAATTCGACCGCCACGCCGCCCGCCTGCAGCACGCCGTGCTTGACGCGCTCTGCTATCTGGCGGAAGTGCTGGTTGCAGGGTGTGAGCTCGCTCCAGGTGTTGCAAATGCCGATGACGGGGCGGCCATCAAAGGTGTCGTCCGGCAGGCCTTCGCTTTTCATCCAGCTGCGGTGGATGAAGTTGTCTTTGCTGGTGCCGCCAAACCAATGCTGGGAACGGCGTTTTTTGGGATCTTCGGTAGTCATGGTGGTGGGTGCGGTGTGTTGCGTATGAATAAATCATACAAATAAACCATCCACCCACCACTACGCACAAACCCTAGGTTGGCTAGATGGGTATAGGCCCCAGCGCATCCGCAGGCAGCATCTCCGAGCGCTGCATCAGGTCACGCGTGTCTTGCAGCATGACCGCCATACGGTGCAGGGCGCGCTGCGGGTCGCCCGCCCGCACGGCATCCAGCACCTTGCGGTGGTCGGGCAGCGCATCGTTGAAGCCCCCCGCTTTCCGCGCAGAAATACCCAACAGCGACTCCAGCGCACTGCCAATGATGGCCACCAAAGGCACCAGCAACGGGTTGTTGGTAGCCTGCAGAATCGCGCTGTGAAACGCCAGGTCGGCCACCACCCACTCCCCCACATCCTTGGCAGCCTCCATCGCCTGAAACGCCTGCTCCAGCGCCGCCAACTGCTCCGGGCTGCGGCTGCGTGCCGCCAGGGCAGCAGCAGCGGGCTCGACAATTTCACGCATCTCGGTCAGGTGGCGTAAAAACTGCGCATCCGGCCCGGTGGCACAGCGCCAGGACAGCACATCCGGGTCCAGCATGTTCCAGCCCGCCTCCGGCCGCACCCAGGTGCCCACGCGGGACCGCGACTCCAGCAAACCCTTGGCCGCCAGCACCTTGATGGCTTCGCGCAGTGCCGTGCGGCTGACATCCAAAGTGCGGCACAACACCTCTTCATTGGGCAGCAGCTCGCCCGCCGGGTAGACCCCCCCCAGCACCGCGTGCCCCAAGGTCTCCACCAGCTGCCCGTGCCGGTTGCGACCCGAGTAGGTAGCCGCCGTGTGGTGGCCAGAAGGCGTTTTCATAGGCAACAAACTCCTTCAAAAATCAGATAATAAATCATACAATATCAAAAACCGAGGCAAATATGGCAAAAACTGACACCCCCTGGGTCGGCGTGGACTGGGGTACCACCCACCGCCGCGCTTACGTACTCGACACCGCAGGCCATTGCACCGCGCAAGCGGACGACGACCAAGGTGCACTCACCACCCGTGGCCGCCACGCCCAGTCGCTGGCCGACTGGCTGCCCACGCTAACCCCCTCCCCCATCGACTGCGAAGTCGTCATGTCCGGCATGGTGGGCAGTGCTTTTGGCTGGCAAGAAGCCCCGTACCTGGGCCCGGAAGTGGCACTGGAAGCCCTGCCGCAGCATCTCGTATCCATCCCCGGCCAACCGCAGCGGCGCATCGTACCCGGCTACTGCGTGCGCAACGCCCAGGGTCAGCCCGACGTGATGCGCGGCGAAGAAACCCAGCTGCTCGGCGCCGTGGCCATGGGCCTGCGCGACGGCTGGTTTGTGCTGCCCGGCACGCACAGCAAATGGGTGCTGCTGCAAGACGGCCGCATCCAGCAGCTGCGCACCTATATGACGGGCGAGCTGTTCGCCCTGCTGTCCAGCCACGGCACGCTGGCCGCGGCGGCCCAACCCACACCCACAACAGGCTCAGGCAACGGCGCACTGTGGAGCCAGCCCGCGTTTGCCGACGGCGTAGCTGCGGGTATCCCCGGCGCGCTGGCGAACCAGCTGTTTTCAGCCCGCGCCCGCGTGGTCAGCGGCGACATGCCCGCCACCCAGGCCCAGGCGTATTTGAGCGGCCTGCTGATCGGCAGCGAGCTGCAAGACGTGTTGCGCGACCTGGACCGCAGCACCCCATTGCACCTGATCGGCTCTCCCGCCTTGGCAGAAACCTACCAAGTGGCCGCCCGCCAGCTAGGCTGCAGCCTGCAGGTACTGGCCCCGCGCGACGTGATTCTGAGCGGCTTCCATTTCATCAAAAACCACAGCTGAATATGTCTAACCACACCACACCCCCTGCCTCCCGCCTGCCCCTGGTCGCCATCCTGCGCGGCCTGGACCCTGCCTCTGCCGAAGCGGTCGGCAGCGCCCTGTTCGACGCCGGTTTTCGCATCCTGGAAGTACCGCTGAACCGCCCCGGCGCGCTGGAATGCATTACCCGGCTGCGTGCTATCGCCCCCAGCGACGCACTGGTGGGCGCAGGCACCGTGCTGCGCACGTCGGACGTAGACGCCGTGCAAGCCGCAGGCGGCCAGCTCATCGTGTCACCCAACTGCAACCCCGAGGTGATCCGCTATAGCGTGGCCGCAGGCCTGTTCAGCGCCCCCGGCATCGCCACCCCCAGCGAAGCCTTTGCCGCGCTGGACGCAGGTGCCCACGCGCTGAAGATATTCCCCGCCGAACAGGTCGGCACCGCAGGCCTGAAGGCGCTGCTATCGGTATTGCCCAGCGGCACGCCCATCTGGCCGGTCGGCGGCGTCACGCCCGAGAGCATGGCGGCCTGGGTCAAGGTGGGGGCCACCGGCTTCGGCATCGGCGGCCAGCTGTATGCGCCCGGCACCAGCGCAGAGCAGGTACGCGAACGGGCAGCAGGGTTTGTAGCAGCCTGGCTGGGCTGCCAGGTGCAAAAATAAAATTGCTATCTAATTAATAGCCACCTGCGCATATGGAATATGCGCAGAATGGCTAAAAGCCTATAAAACTACCCCGCAGCCGCAATCGCCTGGCGCAGCACCGCCGCCGAGGCGTCCAGCGCCGCCTGCTCCGCTGCATCCAGCGCTGGCGCCAGCACCTCTACGGCCCCCTGCGCACTGACGATGCTGGGCAGCGACAGGGCCACGCCGTGCAGGCCCAGTGCGCCAGTCTGCACGCGCGACACGGTCAACACCCGGCGTTCACCACGCAGCATGCTGTGCAACAGCGATGCCGTGACCAGCCCGATGGCGTGGTTGGTGGAGCCTTTGCGCTGGATGATTTCATACGCAGCGCGGCGCACTGCGTGGGCCATGCGGGCCTCGTCGTCCGGCTGCCAGCCCGGCCAGCTGCGCAGCGGCACGCCACCGATGTCCGCGCCGGACCACAGCACCACCTCTGAGTCACCGTGTTCGCCTACCACCTGGGCGTGGATAGAACGCGGGTCCAGTGCCAGCCGCTGGCCCAGCATCTGGCGCAGCCGGGTAGTGTCCAGCATGGTGCCGGTGCCGATGACGCGCTCAGGTGGCAGGCCCGAGGCCTGGGTGAAGTCGTACACCAGCACATCCACCGGGTTCGAGACGATCACCACCACGCCCTGGTAAGTGCGCAGCTGCTGGGCCATGCCGCGCAGGATGCCCAGGTTCTCTTTCAACAAATCCAGCCGCGACTGGCCGGGCGCACCGCCCTTGCCCGCAGTAATGACGATGGCGTCGGTGCCCAGCATCTCGTCGATGGAACCAGCCCGCACCGTGGCCGACGGGTAGAACGAAGCCCCCTGCGCCAGGTCCATCGCCTCACCCTCGGCCAGACCGGGGCGCACATCGAACAACACCAGCTCCTGCGCCGCGCCCGACTGCAGCACCGAGATGGCCACACTGGCCCCGACCCAGCCGACGCCAATGATTCCGACCGATGAACGTTGTGACAGCATGCCTACTCCTTGGCGCACGGAGTGTGCGCTAGGCTCAGGTTAGCAGCTACGCGTGACGATTGCGGCGGGTCCGCGTCGCCCTGCAGCACGGCATGCGCCCCAAAACCACCACCCGCCCCATCGCCGCAATCGTCTGTGTGGGGGGCGGTGTGCGACATACGCGGGCAGCGCCAAATGACCCAATAATCTAAAGGGGGCTGGCCTGTGGTGCCAGAAACCCCAGCACCACTTCACAAGCCATTTCCCGCGTACGCACCAGCTGTTCCGGGCTACACAGCGCACGCGAAAACACCGCGCCAAAGGTGTGTTGGTTCGACACATTAAACATGCCCAGGGACACCATGACTTGGTGCAGCTCCACCACATCAATACCCGGCCGAAACACCCCGGCCGCCTGCCCTTGCCGCAAGGTGGATTCCAACGGTTCCAGCGAGATGCCTGCACGCGCGCTGATCTCTTGGGAGTTCTTTAAATATTCCGCCTTGTGCTGGTTTTCGATAGCTAGCAACGCCACCATCAAGGGGTTTTCCACGTAGTAGTCGATGCGAAAGCAGGTGAGCTTGCGCATGGCATCCACCGGACCCAGCCCGTCTAGGTCAATGGCGCGCTCGCTGGTGCGAATGTGGCGATAGACCTCCTCCAGCGCCGCCAAGTACAGGCCCTCACGCCCGCCAAAGTAGTAATACACCATCGCCCGCGTAATTTTGGCCTCGCGGGCTATCACCTCCAGACGCGCGCCCTGGAAGCCCCGGCTAGCAAATTCCAACGATGCCGCCGCCAGCAGACTGGCCCGGTTGAGCTCGGGCTCCTTTGGTTTGTTGGCGCTCAAGTGGCGTGTCCTTTTTGAAAATCGCCGAGCTTAACGCGTCTCTTATCGGGGTAATTACCAAGGTTGTTAATTAACAATGTTGATACATTATTTTTCATAACGACTTAAGCCCAATTACTCCACCAGAAAGAGGATGACATGCCCGTAAAAAACACCACCCCGCCCCTCCATACTCCCCCGGCAGTCGAGCCCGTCAGCCGGCATGGCGACAAGATGTCGCGCCGGTTCTTTGGCCAGATGCTGGGCATGCCAGCGCTGCTGGCGTCCACGGTCACGCTGTCTGCCTGTGGCGGCGGCGATGACACGCCCGCCCCCAGTGCCGACAGCAAAACGCTGACCCGCGCCGCCTTTGTGGCCACCATTTCGGACTACTTCGACTGGGTGCACTCGTCGCAGTACAACGACCCGTACAAATCCACCCAGAAGACCTTCATCGACGTGACGATGGGTGCCACCAGCTACGCCAAGCAGATCGAAACCGCGCTGGAAGAAGCGGTCATCAGCAACTCGCAAGGCTACTTTTATCCAGACCAGTCCATCACCCGTGAAGACGCTGCGGACATGTACGTCAACGCGTTCAAAATCCCACAGGTGTCCAGCAACGCCTTGAGCAGCTTTACCGATGCGGCCAGCATCAGCAGCAGCAAGCGCAGCAGCGTCAACGCCATGCTGGCGGCGGGCTACATGGCGGGCAGCAGCACAACCCTGTTTGCGCCCCAGGCCACCTTGACCGTGGGCGAGGCCAAAGCGATTTTGAACAGCATCACCAGCCAGCTGGTGGCCCCGGCGCAGGTGATGTGCAAATCGGGTACCACCGCGCCGCGCCGCTACATCCGCATCTCCACCCCCACCCCGGGCGCAAAGATTTACTACACCTACAGCTTTGACGGCTCGGAACCCGCCGACCCCAGCACCGCAGGCGTGGAATACGACTTCACCACCCATGGCGTATTGCAGTTCGTCAACCCGCTGACTTCCACCACCGACTCGCGGCTGTACCGGTTAAAGGCGGTGACCAAAAAGGACGGCATGCAAACCAGCGCCGTACAGACCTTCATCTGGAACATCGTGCGGCCCAACGTGGGCGCTTTCCAGGCCAAACTGGCGCATGTCGGCACCGCCACCACACCCACGGTGTGGAAGATCAACAACCCGGCCGAGTACTTTCAAGCGTTTGTGTTCTACATCGAAGGCTCCACGCGCGGCCTGGTGTTTGACGCAGGCGAATACGGTTACCAGAAAGCCAACCTGAAGAGCTTTATCGACACCATCGCCACAAAACCCTACGACATCATCGTTGGCCACAATCATCCGGACCATTCCGAGCAGATCTACAACTTCACCTCGGCCGGCGTGCGGCTGTATGCCTCGGCGATTGAAAAAGCCGCCTTCATGGCTGCCAGCCGAGCAGACTTTGTGTCTGCGGGCACTGCCGCCGTGGCCATCAATGACGGCCAAGTGCTGGACTTGGGCAATGTACAGGTCACTGCCTATATCCAACCCGGCCACACCAACGGCCTGGTCACCGCCATCATCAACCAGACCGGCTGGGTCTATGGCTCGGACATGTGGGCTTGCAACCGGGCCTACACCGCCGACACCACGCAATACAACGGCGTCAAGGTGGACCTGTTCCTGTCGCTAGTGCTGCAACTGGTGGCCAACTACAAGAAAAGCAGCACCACCGGCCAGATCACCGAAGTCACCAACGCGCACCAGGACGTGCCGGTTGGCATGGAAGCGGTGAAAAACTTCCTGAAGTGCTTCCAGAACATGATCGACCTGGGTGACGTGGCCACTATCCCGTCGATCCGTGGCGGCACGCTAGGCAACACCACCAGCCCAACCACCCGCAATTCGCGCATGTCCATCGTGGGCGACATGTGGCGCGACAAGAACTGGATCGCCATCGGCAACTCCATCGGCACCGGCATCACCAGCCCGGTGGACTATTTCACCGCGCCCACCACCGCCTACCCCTGCGGTGCCACCGTGAACTACAACGCCGCCGACGGCTTCAAGAAGTATGCGCAACTGGGCAACATCGAAATCAGCGGCGGCACGCTGGTCGGCGTGGACGTTTACTGGGCCGCCCCGGCCAATGGCACGCCCAACAAGCTATCCAACAAGTTCGACCCCTGGACCACTGCCTACACCGTCAACGTAGCCACCGGCACCAGCAGCATCGTGCTGACGCCAACCGCCCTGTCGAACAAGATCACCTCCATGAAGGTAAACGGAACCACCGTAGCACAGGGTGGCAGCACCACTGTGGCAGTGGCGGCAGGCGCACGCATCACGATTGACGTGGTGGCCCCCGACGCCAGCACCACCAGCAGCTACGTGCTGACGGTGGCAATGGTCTGATGGCTCTGCGATATGCCGCTTGCGTGCTGGCTCTGCTGACCAGCACGCAGGCGTTTGGCTCGCAAGGGTCGTACTACGCCGGGACCAGCCAGGACACAACCCAGCTCCTGCTGTACCTAGACGGTGGCAAGTTCCTGGGCCAAAAGGGTGCTTTTCATACCCTGCAGACCGACATCCGTACGCTACAAAACCGCCGTGAGGTGAAAACGGCAGACCGCTGCCGCTACATCTACAACCCCGCCAACCACGCGCAAGACCGCATCGAATGCGCCCAGACGGTGGGGGGCCGCCTGAGCGGCGTGGTGTACGAGATCAACCAAAAGCGATTCAAAGACAGCCACGGCGAGGTGGAAGAAATGCGTTGCGTCCAGCGCTGCAGCCGCCAAGCCCCCAAGGTGTTGCAGCTGGTAGTGGAAGAAGACAACGGTTAAATCCAACTCTAGCAGCCTGTCGGACTTTCGGTACATCGGCTGCAATCCGACCGCAGCGGTCCATTTTTCACCGTCTTTTTGGCCAATAGCGGAGCTATTGGCCTGCAAATCCGGCAAAAACTGTCCTCGCTGGGGTCGAATTTCGCTTCGATGCCGAAAGTCCGACAGGCTGCTAGCGCAATATACGTAAGCGCGAATAGCTATTATTTAAATAGCAAATCCACAACGGTTGCAGCCCGTATTGCATCTGCAACATGGACGCACGGGGCGTGCAACACGGGGGAGGCCGGGGTTTGGGAAGATCACCTCACCCCAAACAATTGCACCAATGTTGGTGTAACCACCCCAAAGGATTCCCCATGACACGCTCCATCACCCGCATCGCCGCTACCGCACTGCTCGCCCTGTCCGCCGGTGCCTTCTTGCCCGCCCACGCTGCTACCAACGATGCCGACCTGGCCGGTTCGGTGCAGTCCGCCCTGAACACCACCCTGGGCAGCGACGCCAAGGACCTGACGGTCACGGCCCACAACGGCTCGATCACCCTGCACGGCTGGGCACAAGGCCCGCAAGAAGAAGCCAAAGCCCGCTTCGTCGCCAGCAAGGTGTCGGGCGTGGCCAACGCGTACAGCACCGTGCGCACCTTCTCCACCGATACCAACGACTGATTTTCCAGTCCGTTGAACAAAACCCCCTGCAAGGCCGCAAGGCTTTGCAGGGGGTTTTTACGTGGGCTGGCTGGCCAGTTGGCCCACCATCTGCCCGAGCCGGGCAAATGCGTGGTCGATCTCCGGTGTGAACGGCCAGCCGCAGTTGACGCGTAAAAAGGCGTCGAAGCGGTTCGAGTTGCTGAAGATGGCACCCGGCGCGATCACCATGTTTTCTGCCAGTGCGGCATGGAACAGTCTGGTGGCCGACAGGCCCCCCGGCAGCGCGACCCACAGCGACAGGCCGCCGCGCGGCACGGTGAGTTGCGTGCCCGGCGGAAAGTAGCGGGCCACGGCCTGGGCGGTGTGGGTGCGCTGCGTGACCAGGGTGGCGCGCAGGCGGCGCAGGTAGCGGTCGTAGGCGGCCGAGCCGATAAAGCTGGCGGCCGCCATTTGCGACAGGCGTTCATTGCTGCGCGACTGGGCAAACTTCAACATCTCCACCCGCGCCTGCCAGCGCCCGGCGCTGACCCAACCCAAGCGCAGGCCGGGAGCCAGGCTTTTGTGCAGTGACGCACAGTAGATGACGTGGCCGCTGTCGTCCCACGACTTGATGGCCCGCAGCGGGCTCTCATGCAGCACCGCATCATCGACCAGCGCGCTGTAGGTGTCGTCTTCGATCAGTGCCACGTCTTGCGTCTGGCACAGGCGCAGCAGCGCCTGTTTGTGGGCGTCCGGCATGATGCTGCCGGTCGGGTTTTGCAGGTACGGCACCACCACTACGGCCTGGATACCGGGGGTGCTGCGCAGCGCCAGCTCTACCGCCTCCACCGAGATGCCGGTGCGCGGGCTGGTGGGAATCTCCAGCGCCTTCAGGCCCAGGCTTTCCAGCGTTTGCAGCAGGCCGTAGAAGGTGGGCGACTCCACCGCCACCGTATCGCCGGGGCGGGTGACCGCGCGCAGCGCCAGGTTCAGCGCTTCGGTACAGCCGTTGGTGACCTGGATGTCTTTGGCTGAAAGATGCATGCCCGCCAGCATGCCGCGCTGCGCCAGTACCTCGCGGAACTCCAGGCAACCTTGCGGTGGCGCGGCGCGCACCAGCTGGTCGGGGTGCTGGCGCAGGCTGCGTACAGCGGCCTGTTGCAGCGCAGCGGCGGGGTATAGCTCGGGCGCGCAGCGGGCGGTGGATAAGTTGGTTTTGAAGCGCTGCATGCGCCCTAGCGCCAAAAACTCGGACACTTTGGCGTGGATACCCAGGTACTGCGCCGGGTCGGGTGCGCGCTGCATGGGCGGGTCGCCCACCGGGGCCAGGTGCGTGCCCTGGGGAGGGCGCACAAAGTAGCCCGAGCGTGGCCGTGCCTCCAGCCAGCCCTCGCTCTCCAACAAGCGGCAGACCTGCATGGCGGTGGACAGGCTGACCGCGTGCTGGCGCATCACCTCGCGCAACGACGGCATGCGGTGGCCGGGCAGCAGGCTGCCCGCCTGGATGGCGCTGCGGTAGTGATCGGCGAGGTGCTGGTATTTGGGTTGGGTGGGCATGGGTCTCCATCATGCGCACACGGGCGCTGCTGCAACAGGTACAGAAAGGGCAAAAAATGACCATAACAGATGGACATTTTCTGCACTGCTACGAAGCAGATGGGATAGGTCTGTGGCTGTTCGCCCGGGCCGGGGTTTTCTACGCTAGGGGCCTATTCCACCAAGAGGTCTTGTATGCCGTCCACCACCGTCGCGCCCCTGACACACCTGCACCTGCTGCCTCGCCAGCGTGCCTGGCAATCCCTGCCCACCGGCAGCCACATTACCGTGACCGACGGCTCTGCACGGGTGCACCTGTGCCACTGCCTGGGCGGCAGCTGGGTGGCGCTGCCGGTACTGCTGCGCGCGGGTGACAGCCACCCGCTGGAGCGCGGCGGCTGGATCGAGATCGAGGCGGTGGACGGTACAGCCCAGCTGCACTTGCAGCCGCCGGTGCCGTGGCTGGTGCTTGCGTCGCTGCGGCTACCACTGCGCCAGGCCTGGGCGTGGCTGCGCTCCGTTGGCCGCCATGCAGCTTTGCATGGCAGCGACTGAGCCAGAAGTCCGCACAGGCCACTACGTCGTGCCTATGCGCAGCACGGGCTTCAGCGTGGCACCGCTGACCGAATCCGCTACCGCCTCGTTGATCTGCGCAAAGTCATAGAAGCGGATCAGGCGGTCAAACGGAAACCGGCCCTGCCGCCAGAGGTCAATCAGCTGGGGGATGAACAGCTTTGGAATGCTGTCACCCTCAATGGCCCCGCCTACGCTTTGGCCGAAGAACAGGCTCTGCACCGACAGGGTGATCTCCGCTCCCGGTGGCGATACGCCCACCATGGCGCAGCGGCCCAGCGGTGTGAGTGACTCGACGGCTTGGCGGATCACCGCCGGTACGGCCGATGTATCCACGGCATAGCCGACGCCGCCACCGATGGCCCGCACGGCCTCCACTACATTGCCATCTTTGGCATTGACTACATGGGTGGCACCGAGCTCCAGGGCCAGTGCCAACCGGTTGGGGTGGATGTCCACCGCGATGATGGTGGTACAGCCGACCACCTTGGCTGCCATCACGGCAGACAAGCCCACCGCGCCTGCACCAAAAACTGCAATGGAACTGCCGATGGCGGGTTTCAGCGTGTTGATCACCGTACCCGCACCGGTTTGTATGCCGCAGCCCAGCGGGCCGAGCAGCGCCAGGTCGATGTCCTTGGGCACCTTGACCGCGTTGCGCTCGTTGGCCAGCGCATAGCCTGCAAAGGCCGACTGGCCGAAAAAACTGCCACTGATGGCGTGCCCTGCGTGGTGGATCGTGGCGCTGCCATCGGCGCGGCGGCCCGAGAAGTTCAACGGCATGGCCTGGTGGCAATAGGTGGGCAGGCCGCGCAGGCAGTTGGGGCATTTGCCGCAGGAGGCGATGGCCAGCACCACGTGGTCGCCCACTGCCAGCGCGGTGACGCCGGGGCCGACCTTCTCCACCACGCCTGCACCTTCGTGGCCCAGCACGGCGGGCAATGGCACCGGCAAATGCTGGTCGCGCACGCTCACGTCGGTGTGGCACAGCCCGGTGGCGACGATGCGCACCAGAATCTCGTCGTCCCTGGGTTCGTCCAAGGTGATGGTTTTGAGCTCCCAGGCGGCTCCGCAGCAGGCGGTGATGGCGGCAGTGGTTTCGATCATGGTGTTGTCTCCTTCGTTGATTTTTGGTTAGGCCGGTGGCATGCGGTTGAAGCGGACCGTGCCCGCCACTTGGGGCATCCACGGCAATCCGTGGTCGCAAAATACTTGTATCTGGGGCGCGGGTATGCCCGGCAGGTCCAGCAAAGCGGCTTTGATCACGCTGATGCCTTGCGCCTGTGTCTTGGCCGAGGTGGTCTGCACCGGAGAGCCACAGGTGCCGCAAAAATGCCGCAGCACCGGTGCGCCGTCGTCCCCCGAGTCCTCAAAACTGCGCAGCTCGCCTGCCAGGGCGACCTGGCTGGTCGGCACGACCATGAACGCAGAAAAGGCCGAGCCGCTTTGCTTCTGGCAATGGCGGCAATGGCACAGCCCCACGGTGGCGGGGACGGCGGTTAATGCGAGCTGGACCGCGCCACAAAGGCATGCACCGCGATATAAAACTTCGGCCATAAAACGCTCCTGAAAATGGTTTGCCCATCCAATGGGCGGCGGATAAATGTTAGTTAAAAATCCGCAATGGGTCGCGCACAACAAGACGTTCGCCATTCGCACAATTGCGTAGTTGAACTACTGAAAACGGTGGTGGACGTTGGTTTTGAACGCCCTGGGCGTCATGGCAAAGCGCTGGCGGAACAGGCGGCTGAAATAGTTGGAGTCATTGAAGCCGACCTCGAATGCAACATCGGTAATCGACCGGCTTGCTGCCGGATCGGCCAGCATCGTGCGTGCCCGCTCCAGCCGCTGCCGGATGATGTAGTCGGTGGGCGTGGTGCCCATGCGTGCAAACAGGTCTTGGATGGTGCGCGTGGGGTAACCCGTTTGCTGGGCAATCGCCGAGGTACACAGGTGGGGGTCGGTGAGCCGCTCGCTGATCCAGTGGACGATGCGGTCCCGCACCTCGGGCGATTCCGTTGCAGCCACCTCTGCAGGGGACGACAACGCCAGGTTGACCAGGTCGAATAGCACGCGGGACAGCACCAGGCCATCGGCGTCGCCAAGCTGTCCCATTTCATCCCACAGCGACAGCACGAAACGGCGCAACAGCGCGATGTGCGGCTGCGCGCCGGACAAGCGCTGCGCCGCGCGGTCCAGCGCCTGCTTGGGGTGCAGCAGACCGGAGAGCGGAATGTCCAGCACCAGCAGATCGTTGCGGTCCGAGATGTCGATGGTGTAGGGGCGGGCAGCGTCGCACAGCGTCAGGTCTCCGGCCGCGAGCAGGGCGGATTGGGCGTGCTGCGTGGTTTGTGAAAAGCCCTGGTTTTGCAGGTGCAAGACCACGCGCCCGGCATCGACCGCATCGGCACGGCAAGCGCCCCAGCGCGATACGGTAGAGCGGCTGGCCTTGGCCCGCATCAGGCGAATCGGGCCTACCGACCCGCGCCAAAACTCGGCCGCAAAGTCGTTGTGCCGGGCCTGCACGGCACCGCCGCGAAAGCTTTGTTCCACCACCTCGTTCCAATACGCGATGCGGTGTGCAGGGGCCGCCTGCGCGGTCGAAAAATGCGCTACCGAAACCATGGCTATCTCCTTGTTCGTGGGGCTGTGCTGTGGGTTTAAATAAGCAGCGCTCTCAGTAGACATCGGGCAGCCGAATCCAGTCGGGGGCGGCAATGCGCCAGATGCCGTTCACCAGCCGCATCGGCAAGGCGCTGCGGTTCGGGCTATGGTGGTCTGCCGTGCCGATAAAAAACGGCATGCCCAGCAGGGGATGGTCTTGCGGGGGGTGTTGGCGCAAGGCCTGGGTCACGCTGGCGCGGGTGATGGGGCCCCGGATGCTGCGCAGCGTGCGGACCAGCATTTGCGCCGACAGGTAGCCGCCTTGCGACAGGCCACTGAGTGGCAGGTTGGCCTGGCGCATCAGTTCGCGCCAGTCTTGCGACGGCAGGGAACGGCTGATCCACGGCTCGTACTCGGACATGGCGTAGATGTTGTCGGCCGAATGGACGTGGGCGCGGGCCACGGCGGCGGTGTACGCCGGGGCCAGAAACACCCAGGTGATGCCCGACATGCCCATGGCGCGCGCGGTCTGCAGCCATTGCAATACGGCGGCCTCATGCCCGGTAAACACCACCACATCGCAGGCGCTGGCTTCCAGCTTGTTCAGCACCGGGGTCCAGTCGGCACCCAAAGCAACCGTTTCTAGCGGCGGTGACGGTGTGCCACTGTGTTCGGCCAGGCGCTGCAGGGCCTGGGTGTAGCCCGCCAGCATGCCGGGCAGGTCGATGGCCACGGCGCACAGCTTGCGGCTTTTGAGCTGTGTGCGTGCAAAGGTGACGGCGCTGGCCAGGCCGATGTAGGGGCCGTTGTTGACCGGCACGATGTGGGACGAGCGGTAGCACTGCGGTGCCACCGAACCGCCCTGCAGCGACACAATGCCCGCCGCCTCGTAGCGCTGCGCATTGACCGCACAGTCCAGCACGCCAGAGCTGCCGACCAGCACGACCAGCTCCGGGTCGGCCAGCAACTGGGTGGCGGCCCGGCTGGCCGTGGCGGGGGTGCTGCCTTCGTCCAGCGACTGGTACTGGATAGGCCGCCCGGCAATGCCACCGTTGGCGTTGACCGTGTCAAAGTAGGCCTTGGCCGCCTGTGCGGATTCAGGGAAGGCTGCGCCGCTGGACAAGGCGCTCACCGCGCCGACCTTGATCGGGCGACTGCTTTGCGCCTGTGCCGCACCGATGCACAGCCCCGCGCAGGCCAGGATGCGTGCCCAACGGGTCCATGCCATGTTGTCTCCTACTGTTTTTCTTATTGCTATAAAAATAATAGCTACCAGCGCCCATTCCAATTGCGCTAGAGCCTGTTTTTTTATAAATCCTCCAACCGGCGGGTCACACCTGCTTTTGCAGCCACTGCGCCAAGTCCGTCAGCACCTGTGCACCCACGGGGGCCACGGCGCTGAAGTGGATACAGGCGTGTATGGCAGCGGGGTAGTGCGCATGCGTGACCGCCACTGCGGCCTGTTCGATGCGTTGGGCCAGTGCATGGCCTTCGTCGCGCAGCGGGTCGTGGCCCATGGTGGCCAGCCAGGTGGCGGGGAGCGCCGCCATGTCGGATGTGAGCAGGTCAAAGTCCGGGTGCTGGGGCGATTGACCCGCGAGGTAGCTGCCCATAAACCACTGCATTGCGCTGAGGGTGAGGAATTTACCTTCGCCGTTTTCTGCATAGCAGGGGCTGGGGGTGTCGGGGTGTTGGGCCACCGGATACACCATGCCCAATGCTTTGACGCCGCCCACCCGGCGTGCCGCGACCAAGGCCAGCTGCGCCCCGGCGCTGTCACCGGCCACCGCCACACGGCTGGCGTCGCCGCCCAGCGTGGCGGCGTGGGCCAAGACCCAGCGCAGGGCCGCTGCAGCGTCGTCGGGCGCGGCGGGAAACGGGTGCTCGGGGGCCAGCCGGTAGTCCACCGCCACCACCAGCATGTTGGCTTGGTGGCACAGGGTGCGGCAGATTCGGTCGTGGCTGTCCAGGTCGCCAATGACAAAGCCACCACCGTGGATGAAGAGCAGCACTGGCCAAGGGGCCGCAGTGATGGGGGTGTAGACCCGCAGAGTCAACATGCTGCCAGGGCCCTCCATCGACAGGTCGTATACCCTGCCGATGGCCGGGGCGGGCAGGCCCAAAGCCGCATCCATGTCCCGGTAGATTTTCCGCCCTACGGCAGGGGGTAGTGTTTCCAGCGGCGGGTTGCCCTGGGCCGCCATTTGGGCCAACAGTCCGGCCAAGGCCGGGTCCAGGGAGGCCGAGGCCAGGGTTGGAAGGGTATTCGCAGTCATTTGGGTATCTCCTAGGTAGTGGTGATGGCGGCAGTGTTCTGGCTGGGCTCCAGCCGAAAGACGCTGACCAGACGGCCCAAGCGCTCGGCCTCCTGGTTCATGGACGTGGCCGCGGCCGCGCTCTGCTCGACCAGTGCAGCGTTCTGCTGTGTCATACGCTCCAGTTCATGGACCGACTGGTCGACCTCGGCAATGCCCCGCTCTTGCGCGGTCGCAGCGGCGGCGATTTCGGTCACAAAACTGGCCAAACCATCCACAGCGCCCACGATGTCCGCCATGCTGCGGGCCGCGTTCTCCACGTGCCGTTGCCCGCTGGCCACTTCGTTTGCCGACTTTTCAATCAATAGGCGAATGTCCCTGGCCGCGCTGGCCACGCCCTGCGACAAGGCGCGCACCTCGGATGCCACCACCGCAAAGCCGCGCCCATGCGGACCGGCGCTGGCGGCCTCGATAGCGGCGTTCAATGCCAGGATGTTGGTGCGGAAGGCAAAGCTGTCGATCATGCCGACGATCTCGGCCATGCGTTGTGACGAGCGGCTGATATCTGCCATGCTGGTCTGGGCGTGCAAGACGACCGCGCCGCCGCGTTGCGCCGCCTGCGTGGCAGCGCTGGTCACCTGCTGGGCCGCCGAGGCCGATTGCGCCAGTACCTGCACATTGCCCGCCAGTTGCGTGGTGGCCGTTGCTGTGCGCCGCAACGCCAGGGCCGCGCTTTCTGTGCGCTGTGACAGATCATCATTGCCCGCCGCTACATCGGATGCCGATGCATCAATGGCTGCAGCCGCCTCGCGCACCGCGCCCACCAGCGTGCGCAAGCCGTCTTGCATGGTGCCCAAGGCTCCCAGCAGGCGACCGGTTTCATCTTGCGCCGTGGCTGTCACGGGGTGCGACAGATCACCTTGTGCCACCTGGTTGGCCACCGCCATGGCTTGGCGCAGCGGCAGCGTCACGCTGCGGGCAATCCACCAGGCCGCAGCCGCCCCTAAACACAGCGCTACGGCTGCGGCTCCCGCCAGCCACAGCCGAGCCACGCGGGCTGCTGCACCGGCCTGGGCTGCGGTCTGTGCACTGGCTTGGGCCGCGCTATCGTTCAGCCCATCAATCGCCCGCAGCCATTGGTCGAACAGGGGTTTGACGCTGCTAATCACCAGCACCTGGATAGCTGGATCGCGTTCGTAGTTGTCCCCGGCCGAATCGGCGGCCAGGGTCAGGCGCTGCACGGCGCTGTCGAGTAAGGGCCGTAGCTCTGCCTCGGCGGCTTGCAAGGCCACTGCATGCACCTGCAGTGCCGCGCTGTGGGGTGTGCCAAACAATTGCTGGTAGCTGCTTTGGTACGCCTGCAGCGCTTTGTGCAATGCGGCGTTTTCGTACTTCAGATCTTCGAGATCGTCCACCATGGTGGCGACCAACAGGCCCAGGTAGGCGTCGGCCACGCGGTCGTGCATGTTGCGGGCCTGCTCCGCGAGCCGCTGGCCCGAGGCGATGGCTTCCTGCATGCCCTGTTCCACCGCCCGCAGTTGGTAAATGGCACTGGCCGTGGTGATTGCAAACAGCAGCAGCACCACCCCAAAGGCCAGGGCCAGCCGTGTGACCAGCCCGACGCGCAGCCACGGGCCACGGCGCAGCTTCGGGTGGGCCAGCGCTAGCTCACGCATGTGCCACGGCGCTCTTGTCGCGCAGCAAAAAGTGCCCCAGTGCTGGCAGCAGCACCAGCGCCCCGACCATGTTCCAGATGAACATGAAGGCCAGCAAAATGCCCATGTCGGCCTGGAACTTGATGGGCGAGAACGCCCAGGTGCCCACGGCCAGCGCCAGGGTGATGCCGGTCAGCATCACCACCCGGCCGGTGAACTGCAGTGCGTGGTGGTAGGCGTCGGACAAGCTGGCACCTTCACGCATGCGGGCCAGGGTGATGCTGAGTACATACAGCGCGTAGTCCACGCCGATGCCCACACCCAGGGCGATCACTGGCAGCGTGGCCACCTTCACACCCATGCCCAGCCAGACCATCAGCGCTTCGCACAGGATGGAAGTCAGCACCAGCGGCAACACCGCCACCACCACCGCACGCCAGGAGCGGAAGGTAATCCAGCACAGCAGCAGCACCGCTGCGTAGACCCACAGCAGCATCTCGTGCATGGCCTTGCCGACCACAATATTGGTGGCGGCGGCAATCCCCGCGCTGCCTGCGGCCAGCTGGAAGTGGATGGCGTCGGTGTCGTTGGCGGCGGCAAATCTCTCCACCTCAGCCACCACCCGGGTCAGGGTTTCGGCCTTGTGGTCCTTCAGGTAGACATAGAGTGCCAGAAAGGAGCAGTTTTGGTTGAACAACTCGCGCGGGGCCCGGGTTTGCACGCCGCCCAGAGCGCCGTCGTTGGGCAGCAGCTCAAACCATTTGAAGTTGCCTTCGTTGTAGCCCACCATCGCCAGCTTGGACAGGGCCGCCATCGAGTTGGTGGACTCCACGCCGGGCAGTTGCTCCAAGCCCCAGGCCAGGGTGTCCAGCTTGGCCAGCGTGCCGTAGTTGGTGCATTGGTCTTCCGGCGTGGTCACCATCACGGTCAGGATGTCGGCGCTGGCGGAGTAGTGCGAGATTTGGTAGGCACTGTCGCGGTTGTAGCGCGAGTCGGGGCGCAGCTCGGAGGCGCCGGGGTCCAGGTCCCCCACCTTTAAATTCAGGCTTACGGCATAACCTCCCACCGCCATCAAGGCGGACACCACGATGGCCGCAGCCGCCCAGCGTTTTTGCGTGAAGTGGTCCAGCAGCGCCCACAGCCAGGGGCGTTTGGCGCTTGCATCCACCATTTCTTCGCGCAGGCTGCGGGCGGCAGCCGAGGCCGCCACGCCGGTGTAGGACAGCAGAATCGGCAGTAGCACCAGGTTGGTAAAAATCAGCACGGCCACGCCGATGCTGGCAATGACGGCCAGGTCTTGGATCACCTTGATCTGGATGATGACCAGCACCGCAAAACCCACGGCGTCGCACAGCAGCGCCGTCAGCCCGGCCATGAACAGGCGGCGGAAGGTGTAGCGGGCGGCCACCACGCGGTTCGTACCGCGGCCAATGTCTTGCATGATGCCGTTCATCTTCTGCGCGCCGTGGCTCATGCCGATGGCAAACACCAGAAACGGCACCAGGATGGAGTACGGGTCCAGCTCATAGTCCAGCAGCGCCAGCAAGCCAAACTGCCAGACCACCGCCACCAGTGAGCACGCCACCACCAGTGCCGTGCTGCGGGCGCAGCGGGTGTAGCCAAACAGCACCACGGTGGTGATGGCCAGCGCCAGCAGGAAGAACAGCAGCACTTGCTGCAGGCCTTCGATCAAATCGCCCACCACTTTGGCAAAGCCGGTGACACCGATTTGCAGTGTGTCGCTAGCGTATTTGGCGCGGATGACCTCAATTTGGCGCGACAGGTCGCCGTAGTCCAGCGCCTTGCCGGTGTCGGGGTTGCGGTCCAGCAGCGGCACAAAGACGATGCTGGACTGAAAGTCTCCAGCCACCAACTGGCCGATTTCTCCGGATCGCTCCACGTTGGCGCGCAGGTCGGCCAGGCTGGCTGGGCTGCCGTCAAAACTGTCGGGCACCACCGGGCCACCGTCCAGCCCCTCTTCGGTCACGGCCACCCAACGGGTGTTGGAGGTCCACAGCGACTTCATGAAAGGCCGGTCCACGCCGGGCAGCAGGAAAATCTCGTCGTTGATTTTCTGCAGGGTTTCCAAATAGTCCTTGCTGAAGATGGTGCCGCCCTTGGCCTGCACCACCAGCCGCAAGGCATTGCCTTGGCCCGCCAGGTCGCCCTTGTGCGCCAGGTAGTTGACGATGTAGGGGTGGCTGGTGGGGATGGTTTTTTCGAAGCTGGCGTTGAGCTGCAGGCGCATGCCCAGCCAGCCCAGCACCAGGGTAAACACCAGGCAGATGGCCATCACCCAGGGGCGGTGGTTGAAGAAGGCGCGTTCCACCGCATTGCCGGAACGGGTGTCGAAGTCTTCCAGCCGGGCGACCACGGGCTGGGTTTGGGAGGAGGTATCGGCGTGCATTTTTTCTGGCCGCAGGGGCGGCGTTTTCTCAGTTCTTCAATTAACAGACAGAGCGGGTAAGCGGCGCATGCCGCGCAGGCTGGCCAAAACCAGGCTGCCGTCTTCGGCCAGCGCCACGCCTGACACGGGCACCGGTTCGCGTGCGGCGATACGGCGCAGTGCCGCGCCGTCATCGCGCCCGACCAAGGCATCCCCGGCCTGGCTCATCAGCACAAAGCCGCCGTGGGGCAAGGCCATGCCCGCGCCGACGGCCATCGGCACGCCGGTGTCCAGCTTGTCCCAGTGGGCTCCGGCGTCCACGGAGCGGTAGGCGCTGCCGCGCAGGCCGTAGGCCACCCATACGTTCCCCACGCTGCGCAGCAAGCCAAAGAAGCTGCCTTTGTACGGGGACTCCAGCGCGGTAAAGCTGGCACCACCGTCGGTGGAGCGCAGCAGCAGGCCTTGCTCGCCAGCCACCAGCAGCGTGCTGCCGCTGGCACGTACGCCATACAGGTGCAGGCTTTTCGGGTTGGGCAAACGCGGGCTGAGTGCTGTCCAGGTCTTGCCGCCATCGGCAGTGGCCAGCATCAGGCCGTAGGCACCGACGACAAAGCCGTGCTGGGCGTCGCTGAATTCGAGGTCAAAAAAGGGTTTGTCGGCACCTTCTTCCACCAGCCGTTGGGCGTTGGCAATGGCCTTGGCGTCGCCCGTGGCCTGGGCGGCTTGCAGTACCAGTGCGGCGGCCTGGGTGCCGTCGAGCTGTTTGTGCCAGGTGGCACCGGCATCGTCGCTGCGCAAGACCACGCCCAGGTGGCCTGCGGCCCAGCCGGTTGTGGCGTCGGCAAAGCAGACTGCGGTCAGGGTGGCTTGCACCGGGACTTGCGCTTGCTGCCAGCTTTTGCCCGAGTCGTCGGACAGCAGTACCGTGCCGCGTTCGCCTACGGCCACCAGCCGCTTGCCCGCGCGGGCCACGGCCAAGGTGGCCGCGCCCAGCGCTTTGGGGGTTTGCAGGGCGGCTTGCGTCAGTACGGCGGGCGCGGTGGGGGCTGACCACGCGGGCAGCGTAGCCCAGCCGCACAGCCCTAGCAGGGCCGTGCGCCGTGCCATTCGGGCTTGAATGGCGTGGGTCATTAACGGGCGCCTTCGCTGGACAGGGATTCGGCGGTGTAGAAGCTGCGCGGAATCGGTGCTACGGTTTCGTACTGCTTGGGCAACTCGTTGGTAGACATGTTCAGGTAGTACGCGTTGTTTTGCAGGTCGTAGCCGCCCCACATGACAAAGTTGCTCACTGCCGGAATGTCGGCTGCCGTCAGCATCAGTGCAAAGTTGGTGCGCCAGAGTTGGCCCTTGGCGTCCCAGCCGTCAAACAGTGCGGTCTGCCAGCTGTCTTCGTCGATGTAGTACTTGCGTTTAGGCACCACGTGGCGCTTGCCTGCGGCCAGCGTGGCCTCCACTTCCCACACACGGTGCAGTTCCCAGCGGACCTGGGCCGGGTTCAGCGTGTTCGGCATCACCAGGTCTTCTACCTTGGCAGAGGCGGCACGGTTGTTGTTGTAGGGGATGTACATCTCTTTCTTGCCGACCAGCTTCAGCTCGTGTTTGTCGATGGGGCCAAACAGGGTGAAGGCTTCGTCAAACAGGCCGATGCCGGATGTCACCGAGTCGGGCGTGTCGTAGGCCACCGACGGGGCTTTGCGCACCCGGCGCTGGCCCACCAGGTACTGCCACAGGCCACGCGGGGCGGCTTCGGACACTCCGTCGAGCGCCAGAATGGCTTCACCGGCTTTGGATCCTGGTGCGTTGGCGACAAATTTTCCTTGGCTGTAGTAGCCTTCAAATTTTTCCAGGCTGCCGTCCTTGGCGTAATAAGGCCAGTTGATGGTTTCTTGTCCGCCCGATGCCATTGCGCGGCGGCCATCGCCGGTGACCACCCAGACGCGCATGGGCATGCTGGCGTTGAGGCCGCGCCAGGCGGTGCGCTGGTTCCAGATGGCTTCATAGCCGTCTTTGGGAATGGGGAACGGTACGCCGCCAAATGCGCCTTCCATCCCGTAGCCGCCCTCAATCGTTTTGGCACGGGTGGCGTTCTTGAACGTGTTGTCGTAGACCCACTGGGGCGCGGCTGCAGTGCGGTGGGTGGGGTAGACCTCGATGTGGAACTCGGGGTACTTTTTCATCAGCGCTTGCACGCCGTCGCTGAGTTTGTCGGCGTACTGCGCCATGTTTTTGGCGCTGATGGTCAGGGTGGATTTTTCACCGGGAAACAGGTCGGGCCGGGGGTCGCCGTTTTTGTAGCCCGCAGCAGCCTTGGTTGTGCCACCGTCCCACACGGGGATGGTGCCGTCTTTGTTGGCCGCTTTTTCAGCGCCCATCGGTGTCAAGGTGGTTTTGAGCTTGGCGGCTTCGTCGGCGCTCACGGCGGCCTGGGCGCTGGCGGCAACGGCCAGCAGGACGGCGGCGAGCAGTGTGTTTTTTGCGAAGGGAGTCATGGTGTGTTTCTGTAAAAAAAGGGGTGCTTAGAAAGTGCGCGACATGTTGAAAGCCACGTAGCTGCGGTCTTTCAGGCTTTGGCCGTAGGACAACATGCGCGAACCCTGGGGTCGACCACGGTGAAGGTCTTTTCCGGGCCGAAATAGCTGGTGTAGGTCAGGCCCATGTTCCAGTCCTGGTACTTGCCTTTGACGCCGAAGTTGAAGTCGCCGGATTTACTGGTGCCGCCAGCAAAGTTCATGATGGCCGACGAACGTCCGTAAAAATTCCAACCCAAGCCCATCGGGATGGACATGTCCAGCCCCGGCAACACCTGGAAGTACTGCGGCTCAAAGATCATGCGCAAGGCCGCTGCATCGCGGGTGGTGTTGGGGTCCAGGCCGCCCAGGCCGCGTGCGCTGGGGTTCTTGGTGACGCTCAGGGTGCGGTTCCAGGCCAGTTCGGACACGATGGCACCGCCGTCCCACAGGCCGCTCTTGGTCAGTACGTAAATGCCGGACAAGTTCAGGTGCGCGGTTTTACCGATGGCGGAGCAGGGGTTGCTGGGCGAGCCGCTGCAGTCTGCGGCTGGACCGCCGAGACCCAGAAAAGCAGGCAGCAGTACGGCCGGGTCGCTGGCCAGGGGCGCATCGGCGCGGAACGAGCCTTCCAGCGCCCAGTTCAGTGGCCCGATGGAAGAGGTCACGCTGGCACCCAGGGTTTTAATGCCTTCTGCGTAAACGCGGTGCGTATTGCCGTTGAGCACATCGAACACCGGTACGGCAGGGGTCTTTTCGTTGTACCGGGCGGCGTAGAAGCCGTACTCAAACGCACTGCCTGCAGGCGCCCAGCGCAGTTGCCCGCCAAATTGGCCGCTGTTGCCGGGTGTCTGGTCTTTGCTGTCCACGTTGGCCGTCATGCCACCCAGTGTGGGCGGCAGGTAGACCCGACCGCCACCCAGGTAGTCTTGGTTGGAGAAGTAGCTGCCCACGCCGGGCAGTTTGCTGGGCCGCCATTTGAGCTGGTAGTACGCACCCAGGGTCACTTCGTCGGTGACTTGCAGCGTGCCGGAGATTTGCTCTACCGGCAGCAGCACTTCCTTGAATTGCCAATTGGGTACGGACGTGATTTTGGCGATGTCCACCGGGCCCTGGGCGTTGGCAATACCGTTCTGGCCGAAGAACAGGCTTTCGCCGTATTGCAGGGCGTGCTTGCCGATGCGCACCGATGCGGGCATCTCGCCCAGGTGGCCTTTGCCAAACACGAACACGTCCAGAAACTCATCGCCCCGGCCGCTTTGGCGGGCGGTCAGCGGCATGTATTCGTTGGCGGCCTGGCTGGTCAGGTTGCTGACACCGCTGGTGCCGTCGTTGCCGCTGTGGCCGGTGTACTTGCTGTCGTACCAGGCGGCGTGGCTGACGCGCAGACCGTAGTTGCCGTGGGTCACGTCAAACTCGGTGAGCAGATCGACGCGGTTGGAGACAAAGCCTTTTTTGCTGAAGTTTGCGTCGCCATCGTTTTCGTTTGTTACGCCGCCGTCATTGGCAGGCGAGGTGAGCCCGGCAGACGCATTCTTCATGCGGTAGGCGGTGCTGTACTTGGGGGTCAAGTCCAGCCGGATTTTGGTGTCGGGGTCAGAGCCCAGTTCCATCGCCTGGGCCGACAGCGCGCACAGCAGGCCGCTGGCCAGCGCCAGGGTGCTCAAGCGGAAAGGGTTGGTTTTTTTTGTCATCTACGTCTCCTCGGGTGGTAATTTTTTGTCTTACAGGTAGGTCGAAGCCAAGCCGCCGTCTACGGGAATATTCACGCCGCTGACCCAGCGCGCACCATCGCTGCAGAGCCAGGTGATGACCGCCGCAACCTCGTCCGCAAAGGCCGGGCGCAGCATGCGGTGGGCGTCTTCCTGGATGCGCTTTTCGCCCAGCATGGCCACGAAGTCGCCCAGGATGGGGGTGAATACCGGGCCGGGGGCCACGCAGTTCATGCGCACGCCTTTGCCCAAGAACCATTCCTGCGACTGCACTGCGTTCCAGACGATCAGCGCCTCTTTGAAGTACTGGTAGCAGGTGGCGTGCGGCACGGGGTGGTCGCGCAGCCAGTGCGCACCGGCTTCAAAGCCTTTGACGGCAGCCAGCTCTTTGTGCAGGTCCAGCCGCAGCGGCCATTCCGCGCCCAGGACCGAGGCCACGTTGACGATGCTGCCGCCGCGCGGCATGCGGGGCAGCACGGCTTCGGTCAAATGCCGCAGGCCCAGGTAGTTGACGCGGGCTACCAGGTCGCCGTCGGCGGTGCCGGGCACACCAGCGATGTTGCAGAACGCATCAATCTGCGCAGGCAGCTGGGCCACGGCGGCGTCGATAGTGGCAACGCTGCCCAGGTCGGCCTTGACGAAGCCGTCCAGCGTCAGGCTGGGGTCGTTGCGGTCCATGCCGATGACCTTGGCACCGTGGAAGCGGGCCAGGCGGGTGACTTCGGCTCCGATGCCGGACGACGCGCCGGTGATGACGATGGTTTTTCCTTGCAAACTCATGGTGTTCTCCTTCAAACTTAAAACGGATAGGTAGGGGCTTCGTTTTTGACCGTGACCCACTGCCACATGGTGTATTCCTCCAAATCAGCCGGGCCGCCCACGCTGGTGCCATTGCCCGCAATGCCGGGGCCGCCGAAGGGGTTGACGCAGTCGTCGTTAACCGTCTGGTCGTTGATGTGGACCATGCCGGACTTGAGCTGTTGGCCCACAGCCATCGCACGGCCGACCGACTTGGAGATCACCGCCGAGGACAGGCTGCCCACGTTGTTGTTGGCCAGGGCGATGGCCTCGTCGTCGGTTTGGTAGCTGATGATGTTGGCGACGGGGCCAAAGGTTTCCTCGTCAAACACCCGCATGCCGGGCTCAACGCCACTCAGCACCGTGGGCTTGTAGAACAGGCCGTCGTAGCTGCCTCCTGCCTCCAGCTTGGCTCCGCCTTGGATGCTGTCTTGCACCAGGGCGTGGACGCGGTCGCGTTGCTTGGCGTCGATCAGCGGGCCCAGGGCCACCTGGCCGCTGGCACCGTTGCCCATGGGCAGGTGGACGGCCTTGGCGACCAGGCGTTTGGTGAACTCTGCCACCATGCTGGTGTGCACCAGGATGCGGTTGGCGGCCATGCAGATCTGGCCTTGGTGGAAGTAGGCACCCCAGGCGGCGTTGCTGGCGGCCACGTCCAGATCGGCGTCGTCCAGAATGATCAGCGAATTGGTGCCACCCAGCTCTAGCGACACCTTTTTCAAATGGCGACCGGCCAGCTCGCCAATGCGGCGGCCCACGGCGGGGGAGCCGGTGAAGGCAATCATGGGCACTTTGGAATGCACGACCAGGGCTTCACCGGCTTCGGCGTCGCCGGGCAAGACGTGCAACAGGCCTGCGGGCAAACCGGCCTCGGCAAAGATGCGGGCGATCATCAACCCGCCGGACACGGGGGTGCGGGTGTCCGGTTTGATGACCACCCCGTTGCCCGCAGCCAGTGCCGGGGCTACGGCCCGCAGAGTCAGGATCATGGGGAAATTGAAGGGCGAGATCACCCCCACCACGCCATGCGGCACGCGGCGGGCAAAGCTGGTACGGCCTGGCGTGCTGGGCAGTACATGGCCTTGTGACTGCAAGGGCAGGCTGGCGGCCAGTTGGCAAATCAGGGCGGCTTCGCGGATTTCATGCTGGCCTTTGCCCAGGATGCCGCCGGTTTCGCGGGCAACATACAGGGCCAGTTCGTCAAAATGCTGCTCGAACAATGCGCCTGCACGGCGCAAAATGGCGGCTTTTTCACGCGGCGGCACGGCGGCCCAGCTCTTTTGTGCGGCGGCCGAGGCTTCGCATGCGGTGTTCATGTCGGCGGCGCTGGCAATGCCTACGCTGCACAAAACCTGGCCTGTGGCGGGCTCCACCACGTCGCGCAGGCCGCCGCCCAACGCGGCTTGCTTGAGGCCCGCAAAGTTAAAAAATCCGCTCGTCGTATCTGCTGCGCCCATGGCACACATCCTTTCAGTTGCAGGACTTGCGCAAGTCCTAAGTTGTTTATCGGGTTGGTACATTTCTTTGCACTACGGCTCTGTATCGCAATGCATGGACCAGCCCGACCGGACAAGCGCGCAGAACACCCGGCCAGACGGGTGTTTTCATTGGGCAGCTAAGGAGATACCCTAGGCGTGTTTGTTGCGCTGCAACAAAGGGAAATCCCGGGTCTGTTTTTTAATCATATGGTTATATTTGGTAACTTAAATTAACCATTTGATGCAATGAAAAAAACCTCCCGTATTTCCTTGGCCGACGTGGCCCGCGCCACGGGTACGGTGTTGAGCAACTTCGACAGCAGCTCCGTCAACAAGGCCTTGGGCGGCTTTGCCGGTACGCACATTGGCGATGACGCCCACCCCAACATTGCCGACATCGGCGAATGTCTGTTTTTCTCGCCCGGCGATGGCCGCATCTGGCTGCAAGACCAGCGCATGGTGCTGTTGCACACCGAAGCCCTGGGCTCGCTGCGGCGCGAGATGGTGGACAGCCTGGGGTTGAAGCAGGCCCGTGGCCTGTTCACCCGGGCCGGTTACGTCAGTGGCGCGCGCGACGCCCAGCTGGTGCGTAAACAGTGGCCCGACGCCGACCCCCTGGCTGCCGCCATTGCCGGCACCCGGCTGCACGCGCTGGAAGGCATGGTGAAGGTAGAGCTGGTGCATGCGGCCTACGACGCCAGCACCGGCAGCTACGAGGGCGAGTTCATCTGGCACAACGCCAGCGAGGACGACGAGCACATCGCCGCCTACGGCATTGGTGGTTCGCCCGCCTGCTGGATGCAGGTGGGCTATGCCACGGGCTACGTCAGCAGCTTGTTTGGCAGCCTAGTGGTGTTCCGTGAAGTCGAGTGCCGCTCCATGGGCGACGCGCATTGCCGGGTGCAGGGCAAGTCGGCCCACCAGTGGGACGACATAACGGAAGACATGCGCTATCTCAACGTCCACGAATTTGTCGATACGGCCGCCTACGACCGTCCCGCGCCCGCCGACTTGCCCGCCACCGACGCCACGGCCAGCGATGCAATGGTGGGCGCGTCGTCGGCATTCAACGCCGCATGCCACCAACTCAGCCGGGTGGCGCGCACCACGGCGACCGTGCTGTTTACCGGCGAGTCGGGCGTGGGCAAAGAAAAGTTTGCCAGCATGCTGCACAAAATCAGCCCGCGCAAGGACCAGCCGTTCATTGCCGTCAACTGTGCGGCCATCCCTGAAACGCTGATCGAATCCGAGCTGTTTGGCGTAGAGCGCGGGGCCTATACCGGGGCCAGCCAGTCGCGCCCTGGCCGCTTTGAACGGGCCAGCGGGGGCACCTTGTTTCTGGACGAAATCGGCACGCTTAGTTTTGTCGCCCAAGGCAAGCTGCTGCGGGCGTTGCAAGAGGGTGAAGTGGAGCGCGTGGGCGGCACGCGCAGTATTTCGGTCGATGTGCGGCTGGTGGCGGCAACCAACGAGGCCCTGCGCCAGGCCGTGCGCAACGGGACATTTCGCGAAGACCTGTTCTTTCGGCTCAACGTGTTCCCCATCCACTTGCCGCCCCTGCGCGAGCGGCGCGATGACATTCCGCTGCTGATGAACCACTTTTTGAACCACTACCGGCGCAAGCACGGCTGCGACATCCGGGGCTTTGCGCAGACAGCCGTGCGCGCCCTGCTGAACTACGACTTTCCGGGCAATATCCGCGAGCTGCAAAACCTGATCGAGCGCGCCGTCATCATGGCCGATGCCGATGGCTTGATCGACGTGCACCACCTGTTCACCAGCGGCGAAACCTTGCGCAAAGATGTCATGACGCTGCACTTGCAAACCGACTCTGGCACGCTGAACCTGGCCAGTTCCAGCATGGCCAGCGCCGCCGCGCCCGTCCCCAGCGTGGCAACCCCGTCACTGGAGACCACCGAGCGTGACATGCTGCGCCAGGCCATTGCGGCGTCCCGTGGCAACCTGTCGCAGGCCGCCCGGCTGCTGAACACGAGTCGCGCCAAGCTGGCCTACCGGGCCAAAAAACACCAGCTGGTTTGATGCTATTTAATTAATAGCTACTAGCGCAGGTGGAATATGCGCTAGCGGCCTATTTGGCTTAAAAAACAAAACCACCGGAGTTGCAGTCCGTATTGCATCTGCAACATGGACGCACGGGGCGTGCAACACGGGGGAGGCCGGGGCTTGGGAAGATCACCTCACCCAAACAATTGCACCAATGTTGGTGTAACCACCCCAAAGGACTCCCCATGACACGCTCCATCACCCGCATCGCCGCTACCGCACTGCTCGCCCTGTCCGCCGGTGCCTTCTTGCCCGCCCACGCTGCTACCAACGACGCCGATCTGGCCGGTTCGGTGCAGTCCGCCCTGAACACCACCCTGGGCAGCGACGCCAAGGACCTGACGGTCACGGCCCACAACGGTTCGATCACCCTGCACGGCTGGGCACAAGGCCCGCAAGAAGAAGCCAAAGCCCGCTTCGTCGCCAGCAAGGTGTCGGGCGTGGCCAATGCGTACAGCACCGTGCGCACCTTCTCCACCGACACCAACGACTGATTTTCCAGTCCGTTGAACAAAAACCCCTGCAAGGCCGCAAGGCTTTGCAGGGGTTTTTACGCTGGGTGAACGGCAAGCCGCAATGGATGCATGCCTGTCGGACTTTCGGTACATCGGCTGCAATCCGACCGCAGCGGTCCATTTTTTGCCGTCTTCGCTGAGGCCGAATTTCGCTTCGATGCCGAAAGTCCGACAGGCTGCTAGGCTGCTAGGCGAGCCGATGGCCTCACGCGTCCAGCCAAGCCCCCAGCGGCTGCCACTGCTCCAGGTCCTTCTCCACCCGGCTGGGTGCCACGTCGAACAGGCTCAGTCCGCCGGCCGCCAGGTAGACGTAGTTTTGCGTGTCGCGCAGGTTGGTCAGCACCGGCACCTCCAGCCCATCCAGGTATTCGCGCAGGCGGTCGGCAGAGACGGTGCGTTCGTCCACCCGCATGCCCACCAGGCCGACCTGCATCTTGTCGATGCGGCGGTGTACGGCCAGGCGGTCCAAGAATTTACGGGTGGCGAAGATGTCGAACACGCTGGGCTGCAGCGGCACGACGATTTTGTCGGCCAGCTTCATCACCTCTTTGAAGCGCTGGCCGTCCAGGCCGCCAGGGGTGTCCAGCACCACGTACTGCTCGCCCTTGCCTTGCCGGGGTGGCTTGCCTACTGCGTCCGGGTCCACCTCCCAGGGGGTGATGGGTGCCGCCGTGTCCGGGCGCAGGCTGAGCCACAGGCGCGACGACTGCTGCGGGTCCGCGTCGCCCAGCAGCACGCTGTGGCCAAGGGCAGCGTAGTAGCCCGCGATTTGGGTGGCCACGGTGGACTTTCCGACGCCACCTTTGGGGCTGGCTACGACGACGATGGGCATGGGTAACTCCTGAAAAATGGAAGCGGGCTAGAACTTTGCTATGTTACCGACATGCCCGACACACCCCCTAAACCCACCCCGCCCCGCATTTACCTGCTGGCCGCGCACCCGGACTGGCGTGCATCCCGCGTCAACCGCCGCCTGCTGGACGCCGCACGCGCCCTGCCCTCTGGCGGCGATGGCCCGCACATCGACATCCAGGACCTGTACGCCAACTACCCCGACTACCACATCGACGTGGCCGCAGAGCAGGCGCGCATGGAGGCGGCAGACGTGCTGGTGCTGCTGCACCCGGTGCAGTGGTATTCGATGCCCGCCCTGCAAAAGCTGTGGCTGGACGAGGTGCTGACCTACGGCTGGGCATTTGGTGCGGTGTCGGCACAAACCGACGAAGCCGCACCCACCGGCGCGCCCGGTACCGCCCTGCGCGGCAAGGCGCTGTGGCTGGTGCTGACCACCGCCGGGCCGCAGGAGTCGTACCAGCAGGACAGCTACAACCGCTACCCGTTCGAGGCGTTTTTGCCGCCATATGCACAAACCGCTGCACTGTGCGGCATGCGCTTTGTGCCGCCGCTGGTGCTGCACGGCGCGCACAGCGCGGGCAAAGACGAGGTGCTGGCGCACATAGACCTGTTCCGCCAGCGGCTGCAAACCTACCCCCAATGGCTAACGACCTGAAGCCCCCATGGAACACGCACCCTCCTGGCTGATTAACAGCTTTATTTACCTGAGCGCCGCCGTCATCGCGGTGCCCCTGAGCAAGGCGCTGGGCCTGGGCTCCATCATCGGCTACCTGGCGGCGGGCATTGCCATCGGCCCGTGGGGCCTGGGGCTGGTGACCGAGGTGCAAGACATCCTGCACTTTGCCGAATTCGGCGTAGTGCTGATGCTGTTTTTGATTGGCCTGGAGCTGGAACCCCAGCGCCTGTGGAGCCTGCGCCGCCCCATCTTTGGCTGGGGCGCGGCCCAGGTGCTGGGCTGCGCGGCGGTGCTTCTGCTGGGTGGCATGGCGGCGGGCGTGCCCTGGCGGGTGGCGCTGGCAGCGGCACTGGGGCTGGCCTTGTCCAGCACCGCGATTGCCATGCAGGTGATGGACGAACGCAACCTGCTGCCCACGCGCAGCGGGCAGGCCGGGTTTTCCATCCTGCTGTTCCAGGACGTGGCAGCCATCCCCATCCTGGCGCTGCTGCCGCTGCTGGGCATAGTTTCTGAAGAAAATAATGCTCTAGCGCATACATCACCTGCGCTAGCAGCTCTTAAAACCATAGCAGTCATCGCGGGCATTGTGCTGGGGGGGCGGCTGCTGCTGCGTCCGCTGTTCCGCTGGATTGCGCGCAGCAAGACGCCCGAGATCTTCACCGCCGCCTCGCTGCTGCTGGTGGTGGGCATTGCGTCGCTGATGCTGTCGGTGGGCTTGTCGATGGCGCTGGGGGCCTTTTTGGCCGGGGTGCTGCTGGCCGAAAGCGAGTACCGGCGCGAGCTGGAGACCGACATCGCGCCGTTCAAGGGCCTGCTGCTGGGGCTGTTCTTCATCGCCGTGGGCATGGGCGTGGACTTTGGCGTGCTGGCGCGGGCTCCGGGGTTGATGGCCGCCATCGTGCTGGGCTTTTTGCTGGCCAAGCTGGCGCTGATCTACGCCATCGCCCGGTGCATGGACGTGCCGTTCCAGGAGCGGCCGGTGTTCTGCGTGCTGCTGGCGCAGGGCGGTGAGTTTGCGTTCGTGGTGTTCCAGACGGCGGCGGCGGCCCAGGTGTTTGACACGCAAACCGCCTCGCTGCTGATCGGCGCGGTGGCCGTGTCGATGCTGCTCAGCCCGCTGTTGCTGCTGGCAGTGGACAAACTGCTGCTGCCCCGCTACGCCCACTGCAGCGGCCCGCAGCTGGACGAGCTGGCCGAGCAGCAGGAGGCGCCCATCATCATCGCCGGGTTTGGCCGCTACGGGCAGATCGTGGGCCGCCTGCTGCTGGCCCAGGGCCTGGGCGCCACCGTGCTGGACCACGACGCCGAGATGGTGGAGACGATCCGCCAGTTCGGCTTTCGCGTGTTCTACGGCGACGCCACCCGGCTGGACCTGCTGCG